>CAZPCG010000295.1:0-3561 GCA_964584875.1 uncultured Spirochaetota bacterium | reverse complement strand
GGTGTAGATTGAGAGCTCACTTGATTATTACATTATAATTATAGCACACATCCTTTTAAGTATCAATCAGGCCCGGGGAGATGAGGGGCGGTTGATTTTCTCCCTTTTCCATTAAATTATCGGCTGGTGATGCTGGAATTCTTATTTGGTATGAGAACTGTCTGTTCAGGATGGCACTTATTTTTTTAATGTATGGTTTAATACACGCTTTAAATGGCGTGAGCAAAACGGTAAAAAGTGACCCCCCGAAAAGGAGGAAAACGGGGGGTCAAGGAATTAAACGTCTCCTAGGGGAGTCGAACCCCTGTTGCCGGGTTGAAAACCCGGTGTCCTGACCACTAGACGAAGGAGACATCTGAGCCGCGAAGGAATCGAACCTTCGACCCACGCCTTAAAAGGGCGTTGCTCTGCCTACTGAGCTAGCGGCCCCTTTACGGCAAAATATATTACCCACATAAAGGTGCGTCAAGATTTTTTCCCCGGCGATTGTTAAAGATTCCGATACTGTATACGGGTGGTTACATTTATAATTGCATTTTCATTCTGACAGCTCGTGTGTAAGGGATTGCGGTTCGCGGGGTGTTGCTCGTTCGGATGCTCGGGCTGTATATTATAGCGAAATGGGGATGGAGGAGGTTGCTGGGTGAACGGCATGACGGGGTACGTTTCAAAGAGCTTTGAGTTTGATGATTTTTCCATCTTTATCGAGATTAAGTCATATAACAGCAAGTTTCTTGAGATCAAATTTAATCTTCCTGTTTATATCGAACACATGGAGAACAGGCTCCGGCAGATTTTAAAGAATTATGTAAAGCGTGGTAAGGTCGATGTTTTCGTGATGGTTACTGCAAAGGAGCAGATGGAGTACAGGCTTCTCAGAGCGCTGATCGACAAGTACCATACCATCGTGCGGAGAATAGAGGCAGACACAGGATACAGCTTTCAGGTATCGCTCTCCGACCTGTTGTCCCTGAGGGCGATATTCAGCACCCCGGATGAGAGTTTTTCCATTACTATTCCAGAAGAAAAGTTCGAGAAAAATTTCAAAGAGACGGTTGAGAGTTTCCAGCGCTTCAGGCTCAGGGAAGGTAACATAACAAAGTCAGAGATTATGGGGTACATTGAAATGATTGAGAACTCCCTCAATCGGATAGAGCTTTCATACCCATCGGTTATAGTAAAGTACCAGCAGCAGCTCAGGAACAAGATACGCGAGCTAATCGATGCAAAGGTTGACGAGACCAGGCTCATCATGGAAGCCTGCATCTTTGCAAATAAGGTGGATGTGAGCGAAGAAATTTCACGGATGCGAGGGCACCTGTCAAATATGAAATCGATACTTGAGACGGATGGGAGCTGCGGCAGGGAGATGGATTTCATAACCCAGGAGGTACACAGGGAAATAAACACCCTTGGCGCCAAGGTTCCTGACTATGCCGTGTCCGAGCAGGTGGTTCTCATAAAAACCAACCTTGAAAAGATCAAGGAGCAGGTGAGAAATATTGAGTGAGGAAGGTATCATACTGGTTATTACCGCACCGTCGGGGAGTGGAAAGACGACCATATACAGGAAGCTTCTTGAGGAGAGAAACGACCTTACCTTCTCCGTCTCCTGTACGACCCGGAAAAAAAGGGCTGGTGAGATAGAAGGTGTCGATTACTATTTCATTGACAGGGATGAGTTCGGAAAAAGGATGGAGAAGGGCACATTTGTTGAATGGGCTGAAGTGCATGGTGAGCGGTACGGAACAGAGAAGGCCGAGCTGGATAGGTGTCGCCGCTCGGGTAAGGTGTGTATTCTTGACCTCGACGTGCAGGGCGCATTGAACATCATGAAACTGTACCCGGAAGCTGTTACCATCTTTATTGAGCCGCCAAGCTTGAAGGTGCTGAGACAACGGCTTGAGGCGAGGGGAACGGAAAGCATGGGGGACATAGAGATGAGGCTTGCAGATGCTGAGAAGGAGCTTGAATATCGATGCTACTTTCATTATATTCTGGTCAACGACAGGGTCGAGAATGCAGTGGGGAAATTACACGACATCATCGACTATGAATTGAATAAGAGGAGATGAGTGATGGTTCCCATATATGAAATTATCGATTTCACAGACAATCGATACCTCCTTTCCAGAGCAGTCATGAAGAGGGCCCGGCAAATCAATTTTATCGGGGATGAGGAACTTGAGGCTTTTGATGGAAAAATCGTCTCCCTCAGTCTCATGCAGATATTGAAGAGTGACATACACTATACCATGATGAAGGAGGAGAAAAGAGAAGACTGAGAAGTATGATCAGGGGGATTTTGCCACAGATCACCCCAGAATGTTTTGCAGGGTGAATGGATGTCCCTATCGATCTCATCACGTCAAAATGCCAGGCATCTTTTTCCCATGCCTTTGGTAACTCTTCCAGTAATTGCCAGTCTCACAGCATACCGAATTAGAGAAAGAAACACTACGAAGGTGAATGGGCGAATGCCCGCGATGGAAGGTCGAAGAAAGGTAGTTTTTATTTACGGTCCGACAGGTGTTGGGAAGACGCGCCTTTCTGTGGAAGTATCCAGGGGAATAGGTGAGATTATCTCCGTTGACTCAATGCAGGTTTACCGGGGGCTTGACATCGGAACTGCAAAGCCAGATGAGGAGGAACGTCAAAAGGTTCCCCACCACCTTGTGGATATAGTACCGCCCGATTACCGCTTCAGTGCCGGTGATTTCAGGAGATTGGCTTTGGGAGCCATAGATGATATATACAAAAGAAAGCGCATGCCAGTTCTCGTGGGCGGAACCGGGCTGTACTTCAGGGTACTGGAGCGTAACCTCATCGATGCCCCTTCGGCTGATGCCAGGCTGCGAAGGGAACTTTACGGTGAGGAGGAGCAGGTAAGGGGAGCGCTTTATAGAAGGCTCCAAAAGGTAGACCCCCAAACCGCAGGGAATCTCCACCCCAGAGACCTGGTTCGTATCGTGAGGGCCCTTGAGGTTCATGCATTGACGGGAATTAAGTTTTCTGATTTTGTGAAAATGGAGCATCCGCTACTTTTCGAGGTACTGAAAATCGGCATCACCATGGAGCGGTACAGCCTCTACCGCAGGCTTGAGCTGCGCTGCCAGGAGATGGTTAAAAAAGGGCTTGCTTATGAGGTACACCGGCTTTTGATGCAGGGGTATACGGAGCAGTACCCGTCGATGAAGGGGCTCGGGTACAGCCACTTCATACAGTACTTCAAGGGCTGCTACTCCTCGAGGGAGGTCCTGAGGCTCTTCCAGAGGGACACAAAGCGGTATGCCAAGCGCCAGCTAACCTGGTTCCGAAGGGAAGCAGGAACCTTCTGGCACGCTCCAGATGAGTCTCAGCAGGTTAGAAAGAGGATTGAAGCCTTCGTTAAAGGTTGAGAGGAGGGTGACGTGCTTTATGTAGTGATAATGGCAGGCGGCAGGGGTGAACGATTCTGGCCCAGGAGCGTGCGGAGTCTACCGAAGCAGTTCCAGAGGATCGTTTCAAATAAAACGATGCTCCAGGAGGCGTTCCAGAGGGTATACCCTGAGATTGAAAGAG
>CAZPCG010000294.1:0-3568 GCA_964584875.1 uncultured Spirochaetota bacterium | reverse complement strand
GGACCTGTCTGTTTCGGGACATTATCGAGATCCACAACCTGTCGCCGGATGAAGAACGGGAGGTACTAACCCGCATAGGATGGGTGATATATCCGAACAGAGAGGTAGAGATTCCCCTGATCAGGAGGAAAAACAAGCCCGGTGCGCTCACGTACTCCCCGCCAATCCGGAAGCTCGTGGATGAGCATGATGTGATCAAGCGGCTGCTTGAGGTCATCCCGCGGTTGATCGGAGAATTGGAGGAGGATCGGGACAACGGATTAAAATTGGCCGGGGGAGCCGTTGATTTTATCCGCTCCTACGCCGATAGGTTCCACCATGCGAAGGAAGAAGACATCCTATTCAGGTACTTCGATGAAAACACTGAAATTTTCAAAGTCATGCGCCAGGATCACGAGGAAGCCCGGGCGCATGTACGGGCGATCATGGAAGCTCTGGATCGAAGAGATCCGGAAAAAATAGCGGAGCATCTGAAAGCATACAGGGAGCTGCTCACCGAGCACATCAAAAAAGAGGACGAGGTATTGTACCCCTGGCTTGACAAAAACCTCTCCACTTCTCAGGTCGGTGCGCTTTTCTCAAAGTTTATGAACATCGATGAAACTTTCGGAGATGTTCCCCGGAACCAGGAGGCCTTTATCGAGCTGATAGAGGTGGAGTTCTGTGCACAAGAACCCGATACAGAAAAGATCAACAAGTAAACTTACAATTTCCCCTCCCTTGAGGGAGGGGAAAGGGGAGGGTGTAAATAAAAGAGTTCACACGAATAATACCATAACTCTAAACGTGTTAGGGTGAGGGGCATTTTGCAGGGAGGATACAGACATGGTTGAGAAAATCATAAAACTTCCCCCGGATGGGGCTACGAGGGGTGTCCTGCAGAAAGCCCAGGGGATGCACATCGAAACAGTTTGGGAGAGGGCTGAGTTGCAGGAACCTCACTGCAGGTTCGGCACCTTTGGATTGTGCTGCAAGAACTGCAATCTCGGCCCCTGCAGAATAGACCCCTTCGGTGATCCTCCGAAATACGGGGTATGCGGAGCCGACGTAGATACCATCGCAGCGAGAAACCTGCTACGGCACTGCACCTCGGGTGCCGCCTGTCACAATGATCATGGTCGTGAAATGACCCTGGCGCTCCTTGCGATGGCTGAGGGGAAAGCCCAGGGGTATAGCATCAAATCCGAAGATAAGCTTCTGGCTGTTGCCCGTGAGTTTTCGGTCGAAACAACAAGCAGGCCCCTGAAGGATATCGCACGGGATCTTGCTGAAAAGATCATTGGAGAGTATGGAAAACAGACCGGCGAGCTTGTCTTTGTTAAAAGAGCGCCGAAAAAAAGACAGGAGTTGTGGCGAAAGCTTGGCATCATGCCCCGGGGAATCGACCGGGAGGTGACAGAAGCCCTCTCCAGAACCAACATGGGTGTGGACAACGACTACCGGAGCCTGATCATGGCGACGATGAAGGTCGCCCTCTCCGACGGCTGGGGTGGGTCTATGACCGCCACCGAGGTATCGGACATCCTGTTCGGTTTGCCTGAACCCATCCGTTCCCGGGCTAACCTGGGAGTTTTAAGGCGCGATGAGGTGAACATCGTCGTGCACGGACATGTTCCGCTCCTCTCTGAAGTCATAGCCGACGTATCACAGATTCCGGAGATGGTTGATAAAGCAAAAGCAAAAGGTGCGGAGGGAATAAACGTCGTCGGGGTCTGCTGCTCCGCCAATGAGGTGCTCATGCGGAAGGGAATACCCGTTGCGGGGAACTTCCTCCAGCAGGAGCTTGCCCTGGTCACCGGGGCTGTGGAGCTCATGACCGTGGATGTTCAGTGCATCATGCCATCCCTCTCCAGGGTTGCCGCCTGTTTCCATACGAAAATCGTCGCTACCCACGAGAAGGCCAGATTCCCTGGAATGGAACACATCGAGTTCAGAGAGGAGGAAGCGCTCGACACTGCCAAACGGCTCGTGGAGATGGCGATCGATAACTTCCCCCACCGGGATCAAAGCCGCATCTTCATCCCTGATGAACAGGTCGACATGGTCGTTGGATTTACGACCGAGGGGATCTTCCACCATCTCGGAGGGAAATACAGGGCGACCTACCGCCCGCTCAACAACGCTGTCATCGAAGGAAGAATCAGAGGGGTGGCCGCCGTGGTGGGGTGTGACAACACGAAAAATCAGAGCGGCGGGTCCCATATGCCGCTCGTGAGGGAGCTTCTGCGCCACGACGTCCTTGTGGTTCAAACCGGTTGTTCCGCTGTGGCCTGCGGAAAATCCGGTCTCCTTAGGCCCGAGGTTGCCTTCGAGTACGCGGGGAAGGGTTTGAGGGAGGTGTGCGAGGCGGTGGGTATACCTCCTGTCCTGCACTCGGGCGCATGCGTGGACAACAGTCGGATCCTCATTGAGTGCTGCACGATTCTGAATGAGGGCGGACTGGGAGAAGACTTCAGCGACCTCCCCGTCGCAGCCGCAGCTCCCGAGTGGATGTCCGAGAAGGCGATCGCCATTGGCTGGTATGCGGTTGCCTCGGGGGTCTTCGTCGTCTTCGGATCGGGAATGCCGGTTATGGGGAGCAGGAACATCACAAACCTCCTGACAAAGGAGCTTTTCGAGATCGTGGGAGGTGGGTGGGCCTTTGAAGGCGACCCTTTGAAAGCAGCGCACCTGATAATCGAACACATAAACAAAAAAAGAGGTCAGCTCAAACTAAAACCCATGCTCTATGAGCCGGTCGTTCCTGAACCTGTTGAGGAGATAAGGCAGGCGGTATTTGCGTGATAAATTAATACAATTCTTCTATGGCTCTTATAATTTTAACCCTGTTTTTATTTTATATAGTGGAGAAAGCGAAAAAAACCGATGGCAATTGAAAAGAAAAAAAGCTATGAAAAAGCAAAAAAGAAGCTTTCCCTGATCTGCTTCAGCGGAGAATTTGATAAAGCGGTGGCCGCCTTCACTCTCGCCTCCGGGGCTGCTGCGCTTAACTACCAGGTGAACCTATTTTTCACCTTCTGGGGGCTGAACATCGTGAAGAAAAATCCTAAAAGGAGGTTCGTGGGGAGAGGAGCACGGGCGCAGATGTTTAACTTTTTATCCGGCGGGCTGAAGAACCTGCCGATGAGCAGGCTCAACATGCTGGGTATGAGCCCATCGATGATGACCTCTCTTATGAAAAAGCGGAACGTGGCGACCCTCGCAGAGCTCATTAAGGCTGCCATGGATCTGAAAGTAAATCTCTATGCCTGCGAGATGTCCATGAACATCCTTGGGATAGAGAAGGAAGATCTCATCCCGGAGGTAATCGAAGTACTGGGAGTGGCGAAATTCCTTGACATCTCCGAGGGTGGGAGGACACTGTTCATATAGCGATGAAAAAGTACATGCTTGACATCACCAGGGATCATTGCCCGATGACCTTCGTGAAGACAAAGCTCCAGCTGGAAAAGCTTGAAAAGGGCGACAGGCTGGAGGTTCTCCTCTCGAAAGGAGAGCCTCTGGACAGCGTCCCTCGAACCGCTTCCGAGCAGGGCTATAAAGTCGTTGAAACAGTACATGTTGAAGG
>CAZPCG010000293.1:0-3605 GCA_964584875.1 uncultured Spirochaetota bacterium | reverse complement strand
ACTATGGCTATGGCAATAAACCCCCGCCCCTGGGTCATGTGAAATACGAAGAAGGCCAGGTCGCAGATGGACAGGAACGCTCCTCCGAGACCGGCAAGCGCTCCTTCAACCACCAGTGTCAGGAACCTCGTCCGGTACACATTGACACCGTGGGCGTCCGCAGCTACAGGATTCTCGCCAACTGCCCTCACATTCAATCCAAAATTGGTCCTGTAAAGGACCCACCACGCAATCGGGAGGAGCGCCCAGCTTATATAAGTTATTGGATGCTGGTTAAAGACGGAATTTATATACGGAATCCTTGAGAGCAGCGGAATCGGTATCTTTGAGGTTATATCTGAAACGACAGGGAACTCTCTTCCAAAAAGCACCCTGTGCAAAAGGCTCGTAATCCCCACCACGAATATCTCTATACCCAGGCCTGCAACAATCTGGTTGATCTTCAGATAAATTACAAGCCACCCGAACACAATCCCGATAAGCACGCCTGCGGAAACACCGGCCATAAGTCCCATGAAGAGACTTTCGGAGTAAAGGGCAGCTATGAAGGCCGCAAACGCCCCCAGCAGCATCATGCCCTCCAACCCGAGGTTTAATATCCCTGCCGACTCCACAAAATCCTCCCCTATTGCAGCAAGGATTATCGGTGTTGAAGCGGTGAGCGTTCCCCCCAGAAGAACGACAATAAATGGCTCTGAAAAAAGCGACCTCAGGATTTCCAAAACAGCTTACCCCTCTTCTTGATGTATTCACCGACACCAAAAAATATCAGCATGAGCGCCTCAATCACCTGGACAAAAAATACAGGGACATTCGCCGCTCGAGACATGAACTCTCCCCCGATTGAAAGAAAAGAAAAGAAATAGGCAAGGGGAATAACAGCAATTCCATTGAGCCTGGCCAGAAAGACAAGGGGGATGGCTGAAAAGGCATACCCGGGGTTCCACTCCGCCTGAAAGGAGCCCTTGATCCCCAGGACATCGATTGCGCCGGTGAGACCGGCAAACCCTCCACTCAACAGCATTGCAAGGATGATCACTTTTTTGACGTCAACGCCGGCATAAAACGCCGCCTTTTTATTTTCACCTGAAAACCGAAACTCATATCCGAGTGTTGTTCTCTTGATGAAATAGTGCGCAAGAATCACCACCACAAGACCAACGATCAGCCCCACATGGATATCCGTAAAGGGGATATCAGGCAGCCTTTTTTCCATGGGAAGGACGACTGTCTGGGGGAACTTACCCGGCTGGGCATTCAGCGGGTATCTTACCAGATAGGATGAAAAGTTGATGGCAACAAAATCCATCATCATCGTAACGATGATCTCGTTAATCTGGTACTTCGCCTTGAGTATTGCAGGGATGCCCACCCATGCAGCTCCACCAATAAAACCCAGCACCCCGAGGGTGAGGAAGAATACCAGGAGGGGAAGCATGTCTGCAAGCAGCGGCGCGATCCAGCCGACAAGAACGGCACCTATGAGGAACTGGCCATTGCCACCTATGTTCCAGGTTCCTGCCTTGAAAACAATTATCAGCCCGGCACTCATGATGAGGAGGGGGGCCATTCGCTTGAGGGATTCCGTGATGCCGAGGTAGGTTCCAACACCCAGGGAGAAAAGCTCAGCGTACGTCTTTAGAGGGTTCAATCCAATAATGAATAGTATTATTCCACCAGCAATGAGCGCAGCGATTATTGCGAACAGTGGCCCACCCGCTGCTGCCAGAATGTTCTTCGATCTCATGCCGAATTCCCTCTATCTTTTATTCCCAGCATTAGTTTGCCGATTTTCTCCATTGAGGTTCCCCTGTTTGGCAAAATATCTATCAATTCTCCTTTGAACAACACCCCGATACGATCGCATACCTCTATTATCTCATCCAGGTCCGAAGAAATTAAAAGCACCGAGACGCCCTGCCGGCTCCGCCTCTTTATCTCGTTTCTGATGTACCGGGTCGTCATCACATCCAGGCCATGGGTGGGCTTGTTGCAGACGAGGACCACCGGTTTTTGGGAAAACTCCCTGGCCAGTATCAATTTTTGAATGTTTCCACCCGACAGGGTCCTGACAAGTGCATCGGCCCCCTGTGCCTTGATGGAAAAATCCTCGATCAATCTCTCGCTGTAACTCTTAATTGCCTCCATGTTCAGCAGTATCCCTCTTTTAGAAAACGGCTCCTTCCTGTAGCTCCGGAAGATAACGTTCTCGGCTACCGTGAAGTTTCCCACCGAGCCCTCCTCTATCCTGTCTTCTGTTACATAGAAAACACCCTTTGTGTTGATGAACCTTATCGGTTTATTCGTTATGTCAGTTCCATTCAGGACGATCTTGCCATAAGCGACCCTGCGCTGCCCGGCAATTACCTCTGCAAGCTCTTTCTGTCCGTTACCATCAACCCCCGCAATGCCAAAAACCTCCCCCCTGTGAATAGCGAAAGAGACACGTTTCAATGCATCCACTCCCCTGTCATTTTTTGCAGTGATCTTATCCAGGGTTAGCACCGCCTCGCCTCCAAGCTTCCCAGACTCTTCTTTGATACCTTCATCAACTTCGGCAAGCTTCGCTTCACTGAACATTATCCTTACAATCTTATCTTTCAGGTACTCACCATCCTTCTCAACATCGTAATGCGTTAAATCGATCTCTCCCCCCTTCTCCCCTCTTCTCAATATTGTTATGCGATCACTTATGCTCAGGGCTTCCTCTATCTTGTGGGTGATAAAAATGATGGATTTTCCAGCCTCAGCCATGCCCTTCAGTACCTTGAAGAAATCCCCGAGCTCAACAGGAGTGAGAACGGAGGTTGGCTCATCAAGAATGAGAACATCCGACCCACGATAGAACAGTTTTAAAATCTCAACCCTCTCCTGCTCTCCTGCCCCTAGCTGCCATATCTGAACATGAGGATCGACCCCGAGCCCGTATTTTTCAGAGATATCTCTGATTCTCTTTTCAGCCTCCTTTTTGGGAAGGAGGAACCTTTTGTTTGTGCCTAAAAAGATATTCTCAAGCACAGAGAGGGTGGGCACCAGAGTGAGATGTTGATAAACCATCCCGATGCCCAGCCTCAAAGACTCCTCGGGAGAAGAAATCCTGACCTTCTTCCCCTTTACATAAATCTCCCCCTCGTCTGGATGATACATACCGGAGAGGATGCTCATCAGGGTGGTCTTCCCTGCCCCATTCTCCCCAAGCAGAGCATGTATCTCACCTATTTTCAGGTCGAAATCGATGTGGTTGTTGGCAACAAGCCCATCGAATCTCTTGGTAATCCCCCTCATTTCGACCGCTATTTCAACTGCCCGCTCCATCCCTTAACCTTCTTCTCATTTAATACTACGGGTGGGTGTTCAGGTATCACCCACCCTTTAAACTTCTTTTTTATCTATCGGAAAAGTTTCCTCATGTATGTTCTCATCTCCCGGGTATCAGCGATGTTTGATACCTTTATCCTTCCGCTTGTAATCCCCTCTTCAGCCCTTTTCATTGCAGCCTTCACCTCGGCGGGGATATCCTTGTACAATGCAAGCTCAATACCGCCGTTCTCAAGGGTCTGGCGGTAATCTCTTCCAAACTTCCCTGCATAGATGTCAATGAGCAT
>CAZPCG010000292.1:0-3608 GCA_964584875.1 uncultured Spirochaetota bacterium | reverse complement strand
GACCCGACATCTTGCTGCGCTGGGGCTTGCCGAGGAATCAGATGCCCTGGTACTTATTGTTTCCGAGGCGACCGGTAAGATATCAGTAGCATCGCAGGGAAGTATTGAAATGGGTGTTTCTGTGAACGGGGTGCGCGAACGGCTGCGCGAACTGCTGGAAAGGAAAGCACAAATGTGAAATGAAGCTAAAATCCTTTAAAAAAATCACTTATAACTGGCATATCAAACTCCTCTCAGTTGTTCTGGCCTTCATAATGTGGCTGTATGTGGACAGCCTCCAGGAAAAGGAGCGGTTTTTCTCCGTTCCCCTCGAAATAAGAAATGTGCCGCCTGAGTACATCGTTTCAAACGAAATACCCCAGTTCGTAAAGCTGGTTGTGCGTGGGAAGGAGGAGACACTCTCTCTCATCGACAGCGAAGGGGTGACCGCCTATCTGGACTTCGGGAACAATATAGGGCAGAGCAACAGGGTTGCTGTAAAAGTCGATAGGGAAAACATCCCTGATGGGGTATCCATAAAAGAGATAAGCCCGAGAATGGTGGAGGTGAGAATCGCAAAGGTTATCACAAAAAAGGTAAGAGTTGTACCGGTCATCGTTTCGAAGCTTCCGAACGGGTACACCCTTGAAGATCTCAGCATTGAGCCTGAGTTCGTTGAGGTACGCGGTCCGGAATCCCTGCTTGAAGGTTTCGACTCGATATACACTGAAGAGATAGATATCGGCTCTCTGACAGAGACGACTATTATCGATGCACATGCTGATACATCGGATGCAAGAATTGCGCTGGTGGGAGAGGCACATATAACAGTAAAGGTAAATATAAAAGAAGAGTATGTGGTGAAGTGGCTTGAGGGTGTGCCGGTTGTGCCGGTTAATCTGAAGGAGGGCCTGAGAGCGAGCGTTCAGGATGGGGCAGTTTCCCTTTTACTGAGGATGCCTCGCAGGATCGAGCAGAGTTTAACCGTTGAATCCCTGAGTGTCTACTTTGATTGTAGTGGAATTGAAAAGCCCGGTTACTTCCATCTTCCCATCCTGTACCACTCTGACTTTGAAGAAGTGACCCTCGTCAGGGCTAACCCTCAGTCGGTGAAAATAAAAATTGAGCGATGAACCCCGCATGGTGTATAGTTACTTTGCAGGCCTTCTTGAGTGCTCAGGAATAGTGTGCAAGGAGAAAAGAAGTGAATGAGCCAGCAATCAAGATATCCTTCTATGCGAAGAAGCCGACAGGATGTCCTCTGTGCGGGACTCAGTTCTACAGGGAAGAGATGCTTTCAGGTGGCGGAAGGCTCATTGCCCGGGACATTACCGACGAGCTCAGACGGGTATATCAACCGAGCAAGAAGGCAGGCGAAGTTTTTCCCCTCGTTTATCCTGTCACAGTCTGTCCGAATTGCCTCTATGCGGCTTATCCCGAGGATTTTCCATTGATAAAGAGCAGCATGATAGCGGTTGCGGCCTCCCAGAAGGTGAAGCGACAGCACGACATGAAGCTCGTTTTTCCGGTGCTTGATTTCAGAAAGCCTCGCAGTCTATTCAGCGGGGCGGCAAGCTATATGCTGGCAGTGAGCTGTTACTCCTTTCATACCAAGGAGCGGGCACCCACCTTTAAAAAGGCTCTCTCATGTCTCCGGGCGGCCTGGTTGTTTGATGACCTGGACAGGAAGTACAGGGGACAGAATTACGACATCATCCGCACAATGCTCTATAGAAAGGCGATCTCCTACTATGAGAGATCCATTGAGTACTCCCAGAGCGGGAAGGAGCGCATCGACGCGGTGAAGAACTACGGTCCTGATCTGGACAAGAACTTCGGTTATGAAGGCGTACTCTACATGTCAACGCTCCTGCTGTACAAATACGGCGATGAGGGCAGTGCGGAGGAGAGGATTAAGAAGCTTGAGGGCCAAAAGCGGGTTATCAGCAAGGTTTTCGGCATGGGAAAGTCCTCAAAGAGCAAACCAACCTTCATCCTCGATATATCGAAGGACCTCTACGAAAAGATCGGTGAGAAGATTTCTCAGCTGAAGGGGGCTGAATAAAAAATTAACTTTATAATCTGCAATTGCTGGCTGAGACAGCAAAGTCGACTGCCTTTGGAGCTGCGGGGAGCATGAGGAGCATTGCGCTTGAACTTGTCTACGACGGAACGCGATACGCCGGCTGGCAGATCCAGCACAATGCGGTAACTGTGCAGGGAGTTGTTGAAGAGGTGCTTGAAAGGATTGTGAAGCACCGGGTGAGATTGACCTATGCGGGGAGGACAGATGCGGGGGTTCACGCCCTGGGACAGGTTGCTGCTTTTAAAACTGAAAGCAGGATGACCGCTCATCAGTTTGAGGCGGCCCTGAATACAGAGTTACCTTTCGATATTCGTGTCCGGAGGGTTTTTGAAACAATGCCGGGTTTCCATGCAAGATACAGTGCACGGATGCGGTGGTACCGCTACCTCATATGGAACAGCAGGGAACAGGTACCATTCTTTAAAAATTACTCCCTGTGGCTGTGGAGAGAGGTCAATACGGCTCTTCTTGGTGATTACTGCAAGGCGATTGTCGGGGAGCACGATTTTACAAGCTTCGCAACCGTTGAAAAAGGGGGAAATCCTGTCAGAACTGTGTTTGAGTGTGCTATTGGGAAAAAGAACGATTTTGTTGTGTTCGATATCATTGCGAACAGTTTCCTGAGGAAGATGGTGAGGACAATAGTTGGAACGTTCCTTGAGCTGGAAAAAGAGAAGGAGAAACCTCAAAGGATAGGCGAAATTCTACAGGCCAGGGAAAGGAAAGAAGCAGGAATGACGGTGTATGCAGGGGGTCTCTATCTTGCAAAGGTGTTTTACTAACATAATGTAGAGTGATTGGGACTGGATATCGAAGATGCTGACAGTTTTCATCGTGATGGTCGTTGTTTCCATTCTGTTAATTGCATACTTCATCCTGAGGGTGCAGAAGAGGAACAAGCTGGAGAAGGCCATCACTCATCTCAGGAGCGATGAATATGAAGAAGCATTGAAGCTATTCCAGGAACTGTACACGAAGGAAAGGGGTAACAGGCTTTACAACTGGTATATGGGACTTTGCCATGAAAGCATGAAGAACTATGAACTGGCGCTTGTTGAGTACAACAAGGCTTCCATGAGCACTGTATTCAGGCCTCCCCTCAATGAAGCGGGCATCCATGAGCGGATAGCACTGATCAACATGCAGATCGGGAATATGAAGAAGGCCGAACAGGAGTTCAGGATAGTTACTGCGCTGAATCCTCTGCATTCGGGCGCGTTCTACTACCTCGGTGTCATCGCAAGAAACAACAGCCAGTTGCAGGAAGCCATCATCTACTTTTCCAATGCGGTTAAGATCAAGAAGGATTTTACCGAGGCCTACCTCGAGCTTGGAAAGATTAACTACTTTCTCAATCACCTGGACAGCGCAAAGAAAGCACTCCTTGAGGCTCTATCGAACAATCCTTCGCTGAGTGAAGCGCACTTCTTCAATGCCCTGGTGCTGGAAAAGGAGCGCAGCTTTGAGGGTGCCATTGAAGAGTTTCAATATGCCTTTCGTGATGAGCGCTACAGGTTTGACTGCTATGCTCACCTCGGGGCCG
>CAZPCG010000291.1:0-3634 GCA_964584875.1 uncultured Spirochaetota bacterium | reverse complement strand
GTACTTACAGATTTTAGCTTTGTAAGTCAAATGGGTGATTCTTGTAACCAATCCTTATTATTCGAATTATAACCGGACACTAGTGTTATAATCCAATTTTTTTATTGCTACTAGACCCTTTTATATTTTTTACACATTATAAACATCTTGTCAATCACTTATCAATTACAAAATTAATTTTTTAGGGAGTTCTTTGACTTATACTACTCGTTTATCTGTAGCGCCCAAAACCCCTCTTTCAGATACATCTGACAATTTCGGTTAACCATCTGCACATGGGGTTGCAGATATCTAAGCTCAAGGCACGCTTTGTTAGATCGCCATTCAAGTATTCCTGACCCTCATTGTGATCATTGCGACGCTTTAATGAACTGCGCTATTAGAAATATCTTTGGCCCATTGAGTAGCACCAATAATACGTCATTGAACCGCACGGCTTTCAGTATATTATAATGATGGATATAGAAGAGATGTACGTTAACAGAGGGAGATAATGAAAGAAAGTTGAGTTTAAATTAGCGCTTACAGCTCTGGTTTAAATTATCAGCATGCCACAAGGATTTACAGTCAATGCAGGAAGTATTTGAGGGATTCATAGTCCATGCCTATCCTGGCAGAGGAGCAAGAACCCCGCGGCTCTACCTGACGGGGCGTCTCAGGGATGGGCACACCTTCGCCGTTGTGGAGGAGCGGGAGCGGCCGGGATTCTATCTGAGAAGCTCTGATCTCAGCCCTGCTTTTGATTGCATCGGACAAACCGGAGGCAGGTGGGAGGAGTGCGGCCTTCGCACGATCGACGGGGAACCCTGCAGCAGGGTGAGCTTACCCTCGACGCAGCGCTCCCAGCAGGCGTTGCAGTGTCTTGCAGAAAGAGGGATCAGGACCTACGAGGGTGATATCCGTTTCACGGACCAGTTCCTCATGTCAAAGGGCATACACGGTTCCTTGAAGATCAAGGGCAGCTTCCAGAAGGGGAGGAGGGTCGATCGAATATTCATCAACCCCGACATCGAACCCTCAACCTGGCATCCCTCCCTTTCGGTTCTTTCCCTGGATATAGAAACCGACCCGAAGGGGGAAAGGATATACGCCATGGGACTTGCCTTCAGTGATCCATGGGCCGGGATGGAGATACAGGAGGTCCTCTTCGCCGGGCCCATCGAGGGGTCCCGAGGGCCCATAGAAGCTAACGATGAAATTACCGTCTGCCCCGATGAGAGGTCCATGCTGCTTGGATTCTGCAAGCGTGTCACCGACCTGGACCCGGACATTATCACAGGATGGAACGTAATCGACTTCGACTTCAAGATAATAGCGGAAAGAATGAGCTGCCACAGGCTCCCCATGAAGATAGGCCGTTCTGATGACCCTGCAGCATACCTCCAGGGCCAAAAGGGCCGTTCCGACACCGTATTCCTGCCGGGGCGGCAGGTTCTGGATGCCGTGCGCATTGTAAGGGCTGCCCCTGAGAGGTTCAGCGACTACAGCCTCGAAACCGTTGCGAAAGCGATACTCGGGCGCGGTAAGTCGCTTGAGCTGAGGGAGAATGAAAGCAGGCTCAAGGCCATCTCCCGCCTGTACAGGGAGGACCCCGTAAGCCTCTGCCTGTACTGCAAGGATGACGCAAGGCTCGTACTTGAAATTCTTGCGAGAACAGGCCTCATGGAGCTTACTCTCAGGCGCTGCCTTCTCATCGGCATAAGCCTTGACAGGGCCTGGACCAGCATTCCTGCCTTTGACTACATCTACATCGAGGCCCTGCACCTGCGCGGTTTTGCAGCGCCAAGCCCCGGTGTGGACCCCATGCCCACCATTGAGGCAGAAGGGGGCGCCATACTGGAGCCGCAGACGGGGCTATACGATAACGTTTGGGTCTTCGATTTTAAAAGCCTTTACCCGAGCATCATCAGAACCTTCAACATCGATCCCCTGAGCTTCGTGCTTCCCGATTTGGTGAAAGAGATGGCCGCGGAAAAGCAGGCCTCTCTCATCAGGGCACCAAATGGAGCCTGCTTCCGGCGGGATGCTGCTATTATACCCGAGCTCCTCGAGCGTTTCTTTGAAAGCCGCTCTGAGGCGAAAAACCGCGGAGATGATATCGCTTCCTACGTATATAAGATCATCATGAACACCTTCTACGGGGTCCTGGGAGCGGACGGCTCCAGGTTCGCCTCAGGTTACCTCTCGGGAGCTATTACAAGTTTCGGGCACCATGTACTTCACTGGTGCGTGCATTACCTTACCCGGTTGTGTTATCGCGTTCTCTACGGCGATACCGACTCGCTCTTCGTACTCTCAGGTCTCCCGCAGGGCTCCCACAGGGAGGAGCTCATAGCTAAAAGCAGTGAGCTGTGCGCCCACATCAACAGAGACCTTAGCCTGTACATTGAGAGTACCTATGGAGTGAAATGCTTCCTCGAGCTTGAGTTTGAGAAGGTTTACCACCGGTTCTTTCTACCTCCCGTGCGTAGCGGTGCGGCCCTTGATGGTGGTCCAAGCCGGGGAAGGGCCAAGGGGTATGCAGGCCTGCTTGTTCCGGTTTCGGAGCTGGATGAACCAGACCGACATGAGGGAAAATCCGGATCAATAGAGATTGTGGGTATGGAGGCTGTACGCAGGGACTGGACAGACCTGGCACAGGGGTTTCAGATCGGGCTTCTGGAGCTGATATTCCGGGGGGAGAAGCTCGATACAGTCCTGGCCTTTACTAAAAAGCTCATCACAAAGCTTTACAGGGGTGAGCTCGATGACAGGCTCGTATACCGCAAGGCTCTGAGAAAGCCCATCGCCGGGTACACCCGTTCCAGGCCGCCTCATGTGAGAGCTGCAAGCATGCTCGACCCTGAAGAACAGCGCGGCCTGATCCACTACCTCTGGACACTGGAGGGGCCGCAGCCTGTGGGGAGGCTCACCTCTCCCATAGATTATGAACACTACCTGGAAAAACAGCTCAAGCCCATCGCCCAGAGCTTTACAGAAGTGCTGCATACAGACCTTGCACATATCTTCGGGGATGAAGAGCAGCTGAAGCTGTTCTGACTCCTTGCTCTTGCATCCTTCTCTTTGATGGGAACCGATGCCCTTGCCATCAACCAGATTGTAATACAGATACTTTCCCTCACATTCATACCCGGCATTGGATTCAGCAAAGCAGCAACAACTCTTGTGAGTGCCTATATGGGGGAAAAAGATATGGCCAATGCCCGCAGGAGCACCTATGTTGCTACCTACCTGGCCATGGCCATAATGATGAGCGTGGCCTTCAGTTTTGCCCTATTTCCCCATCTGTACATTTGTATATTCAGCAAGGATAAAACCATGCTGGCCCTCGGTTCAAAAATCCTTCTAATTGCCGCTATCTATGATGGATTCGATGCCATAGGGCTTGTTTTCTCAGGCGCCCTCCTTGGAGCCGGTGATACCCGCTTTGTCATGTGGACCATAATTTTAACCGCCTGGGGACTTTTTATTCCTGCAACCTTTCTTCTGGGTATTACTTTAAACATGGGGATCCTTGGTGCGTGGCTTGCCATGGCCTCCTATATAATAATTTTCGGCATTATCAGTTTAATAAGGTTTACGGGTAAGAAATGGGAGGGGATAAAGATTTGAAAATTAATTTGTTTAATTATAT
>CAZPCG010000290.1:0-3635 GCA_964584875.1 uncultured Spirochaetota bacterium | reverse complement strand
AAAAAATCGGCGGTGGTTCCATCATCAACATAGCTTCTGTAGCCGGACTGGTTGGAGCAAGAGAAGCTTCTGCCTACATCGCCTCCAAGGGAGGTGTTATAAATCTTACCCGGGGAATGGCACTTGATTTCGCAAAGGACAACATAAGGGTGAACTGCCTCTGTCCCGGCCTCATTCAGACTGCCATAGGAGACATGGTCGTTGCTCACTATGCACCTGAAAAAGATCCCGTGAAAGCGATGAGCAACTGGCAGCCATTGCCCAGGGTTGGGTCCCCCATGGATGTAGCAGGGGCCGCTCTCTATCTCGCCTCGGACCAATCAGCTTTTGCAACAGGGGCTGTGTTCGTCATTGACGGGGGATTGACGGCTGAGTGAGTAACCACTCCAGGCTTGCTAACACTTCAATCCTTCCTGAAACTCAGGGGGAGATGCTGCTAAGACACCTGTGGATTCCAATCTCAACTATACACCCAATCTCTAAAAACATTTCAAACTCAGGCGAAGACGAGCTCGACAACCTCATCCATCGTGCCAACAGGGTGGAATGTGATTCCTTTTTTGATATAGTCGGGTATCTCGCTGAGGTCTTTCTGGTTCTCCTTCGGGAGTATGATCTCTTTCATCCGTGCACGCTTTGCGGCAATGACCTTCTCCTTTATGCCTCCAACAGGCAGCACATTCCCGATCAGCGAAAGCTCCCCTGTCATGGCGAGTCTGTTCTTGATCTTCTTCCCCGTCACAAGGGAGAGCATTGCAGAAGCCATCGTTACACCGGCAGACGGGCCGTCTTTGGGGGTTGCCCCTGCCGGAACGTGGAGGTGTATGAAGTTCTTATCGAAGATTTTGCCATCCACCCCGTATTCCGGAGCAATCGCCCTGACGTAGGAAAGCGCAATGTTTGCCGACTCCTGCATCACCTCACCCAGGCTTCCCGTAAGCTTGAGATCGCCCTTACCCTGAATGACGCTCGATTCTACTGTGAGCGTTGCTCCACCCAGGGGCGTCCAGGCTAGCCCGATGGCAATTCCAGGCCGCGTAATCTTCTGGGAGATCTCCTCGATGAATACCCTCTCCCCGAGGAAATCCTTGAGATTATCACTCTTCACGGCAAATGGGAAGGATATTTCACTCTCCAGATACTTTCGCGCAAGCTTCCTGCATATCTTGTCAATGGCCTTTTCAAAGTTCCTCAAGCCCGCCTCCCGGACATACCCCTGAAGTATCTCTTTCATTGCGGCCTTCTCAAACTTCACATCGTCCTTCTTCAGCCCGTGTCGCTCAAGGGAACGGGGTATGATGTAGCGTCTTCCGATCTCGATCTTCTCCTCCTCGATATAACCTGAAAGCCGTATTACCTCCATCCGGTCGAGCAGGGGGGCAGGTATGGTATCAACTGTATTTGCAGTCGTTATGAACAGGATCTGTGATAGGTTGAAGGGCATATCGAGGTAGTGATCGCGAAACTCAACGTTCTGCTCCGGGTCGAGCACCTCAAGCAGGGCTGAAGAGGGGTCGCCCTGGAAACTGACGCCGAGCTTGTCGATCTCGTCGAGCATGATAACGGGGTTCTTTGTTTTTACGATCCTGAGCGCCTGGATGATCTTGCCTGGCATCGCGCCGATGTAGGTGCGCCTGTGCCCCTTGATCTCAGCCTCATCCCTCATACCGCCCAGGGAAAACCTGAAGAACTTCCTCTCCATTGCCCTCGCAATCGATCTGCCCACCGATGTCTTACCCACACCCGGTGGCCCCACCAGACAGAGAATGCTTCCCTTCGATTCAGGTCTCAGCTTCTTGACCGAAAGGAACTCCAGTATCCTCTCCTTTACCTCATCGAGGTCGTAGTGATCCTGGTCCAGGATCCTCCGTGCCCTGGCGATGTCGATTTTATCCGGGGTGGAAGCGTTCCAGGGAAGGGAGCATATGGTCTCAAGGTAGTTCCTGGTAACGGCATACTCAGGGGAGTGGGTATCCATCAAACCGAGCTTTTCAAGCTCTTCGTAGGCCTTATCCTTCACCTCGTCGGCCAACTCAAGGTTGTCGAGCGTCTCCTTGAACCGATTATAATCCTTGCTCTTAGCATCGACTTCCATTCCGAGCTCTTTCTTGATGGCCTTGAGCTGCTCTTTTAGAAAGTACTCCCTCTGCTGCTTTGTCACCTTTTCATTGATGTTGTCCTGGATCTTCTTCTGAAGCTTCATTAGCTCCTTTTCCCTGTGGAGGAGGTTCAGTACCTTCTCCAGCCTCCGCTTTATATCGAAGGTCTCAAGGATCTTCTGCTGCTTGTCCTTGTCGATGTTCAGAATGGATGATACGAAATCCGTTATTTTTTCCACACCGTCGAGGTTCGCCATGTTGAGCTTGATCTCTTCGGTGAAAAAGGGGTTATCCTCAGATACCTCCTTTATCTCAGAATAGAGCGTGCGGATGAGCGCCTGCATCTCGGTATCGAGCCTCACGTGGTCATCCACGTAACTCACTGCGGCTGTGATGAAGGGCTCAAAGGAGAGAAACTTCTTTACCTCGAAGCGCTTCATCGTATTAATAAAGATGTTTATCTTCCCGTCGGGGAGGTTGATCTTCTTCATGATCTTTGCGATAGTCCCGATCCGGTAAAAGTTGCTCTCCCGGTCATCATCCTGGTCAGGATTCCGGATCAGCACAAGCCCTATGAATCCATCCCCCTCCTGCACCTTTTCAATAGTCCTGATGTACTTATCTCCCCCGATTATGAGCGGCATGAATATGCCCGGGAATACAGGCCTTGTTTTCATCGGAATGATGTATAACTTGGGAGGAAGAACCTTATCTACCGATATGAGGGTTTTATCTTCCCCCAGCTCGATCTGTACCATGATCGGCTCCCTTCAATACAGAAATCTTTTCACACCAGATCCAGTGTGCAGAAAAACACTCTCTTGTCTTTTTTTAAAAGCTTATCTCTAATCTAAATATAATACAATTGCAATGGGAAAAAAATATTGCTAAAAACTTAACTATTCGCTACTTTAAGAGGACAGAATTTTCCTTGAGCAGGGAGGAGATTTATGATTGTGATCGGAGAACTCATCAATTCAACAAGAAAGAAGATCAAGGAGGCGATGCAGAACGCTGATGCGGATTATATAATGGGCCTTGCTAAAAAGCAGGATGAAGCAGGAGCAGATTTTATCGATGTTAATGCCGGTGCATTCGTCAATGATGAAATTGAGAAGCTAGAATGGGCAATTGAACAGGTTCAGAGTGCCACAAAGAAACCGCTCGCCATTGACAGCCCACGCGGTGAGGCAATCAAACGGGGACTTGCGCTTCACCGAAATGGCAAACCTATGATAAACTCCATCACAAAGGAGAAGGGGCGGTGGAAGGAGATCTTCTCCGTAGCAGTTGAAAATGATGCCTGCGTGCTTGGCCTGTGCATAGATGACAGGGGTATACCGGATGACCCTTCCAGTCGCTTCAAGATAGCGAAAGGGATAATAGATGATCTGACGAAGGCAGGAAAAAAGCTTGAAGACATTGCAATCGATCCCCTTACAACCCCGCTGAGCGTCAACACGAAATACGGTCTCACCGTGCTTCAGACGATCAAACTGTTGAGGGAGGAATACCCCGGGCTGAAAATCATAACCG
>CAZPCG010000289.1:0-3646 GCA_964584875.1 uncultured Spirochaetota bacterium | reverse complement strand
AGTTTAAACCCTGCCAATCCTTCTGGCCGCTCGGCTGTGAGACCACCAGGTATCGTCTGTTGTTCTCAATAACCCAGCTGATGAAGGTTCCATACTCCTTGTCCCGTACGATGAGCTTCTGTCGCGGGAGTATAGCATAGGTATCCCTTATCCGCTTCTGGTACTTTGGCAGGTTGAACTCCGCTTTTTTCCGCAGGTCGAGCAGCTTATTGATCATGACCAGCTTATAGGCTGGGTCCATTTCCTCGTCTGCGTTAAGTTTCTCTATGGCAGGACGAAGGCAGCGGTCAAGCTGGCGGGTTGACCAGAATATTGACTGCGGCTTTTCAAGCTTGTTCTGAATTGAGATTTTTTTCAGAAAGCTAATTTCCCTGAAGTTAAAGCCCTCCTTGCGGCCCCTGCTGTAAAACTCAAACCACGGAAACCTCTTTCCGCCCCCTACCCTCAACCGAATGGCGAAAATGAGGATAATCACAAAGAAAGCTATGAGAATGAAAACAACTTTCACCTGTCTTCCTCTCTTATCTTATCTTTAAGGAGTTTCCCGCCAGCTTACTTCGTGTCCCAGAAACTATTCAGGCATACCGTTATCGAAGATGCATGACCCCCTCACAATGTTCAGGGGATAAAGCACGTGAATCGAAGAATCCCACCCCCTGATTATTACTATAATGATATTAATCTATGTAAAAATCACTTACTTTTGCAAAGCTTTCTATTGTATCTTAATTCAATATTCGACCAATTATTAGAAAAAATTAAATACCATACGGGTATTGGATAATGTATGAAAAAATGTTTGAATGCGGCAGTTTCCGTGTTATTATAAATCCATGTTGAACTCGCCAGTACTTACACTGAATACGGGCATGATCCCGATAGATATCTGCAACGCGCGGGACGCAATCGTCCTGCAGGTACTTAATAAGGCAGAGGCTATCAGGGTAGACGAAAGCTACCAGATCCATTCACAGTACCTCTCCCTCCCCCTTCCCAGGGTCATCATGCTCTTCAATTACCATAAGATACCGCGAAAGAGGGTCATCCATTCGAGGCTTAACATCATCTATCGTGACGACATGAGGTGCCAGTACTGCGGGAAGAGGCGCAGGATCGATGAACTTACGGTTGATCATGTTATTCCGCTGAGCCGCTGGTATTCGATACCTCAACAGCTACGCCCCGAACTTCCGAATTCGTGGGAGAACCAGGTATGCGCCTGTAAAAACTGCAACTCAATAAAGGGGAACAGGCTTCCGGAGGAATGCGGGTTAAAATTGGTCAGGAAGCCAGTTGAACCAAAATACATGCCCTACCTCGTCATATCTCGTGCATCTGCGGACAGGTATGGCTGGCTTGAATTCCTGACCTACAATGTGCGCATCGTCGATGTCATTGATACCACAGGACCGCAATACCCTGCATGGTACGCAGAGTTGTAGGCGGATTTTTCCATTATCCGCTATTACAGGGAGGTTTCATGGAAGCACTGGTAGATGGCACAACCGTTAAAACAATCGTTGCAGACATTACCACGCTACGGGTCGATGCGGTTGTAAACGCTGCAAACTCAACTCTCATGGGTGGCGGCGGTGTTGACGGGGCTATCCACAGGGCGGGGGGGCCTGCAATCCTTGAGGAATGCAAGAAGATTGTTGCAAAGATCGGCAGGCTCCCGGCCGGTGAGGCTGTCATCACGACGGCCGGGAATATGCCTTCCAAATACGTGATTCACACGGTTGGTCCGGTATGGCACGGTGGAAAAAGCGGAGAGCGGGAACTCCTCAGGAATTGCTACCAGAACAGCTTGAAGATCGCCCTGGAAAAAGGGCTTGAATCGATAGCTTTCCCCTCTATAAGCACAGGCGTCTACGGATATCCAGTGAGCCTTGCTGCAGACGTTGCGGCACCTGCTGTCATCGAGGTGTTAAAAAATAATCAGGGTAAACTGAAAGAGGTGATATTCTGCGGCTTCGATGTTTCCACGGAGAAGGAGTACGCAAGAGCTCTGAAAAAGAACCTCTAGACTCAAATAGACACACTTACCCATCTTTGGTTTCCTCCCAGAGACCGTCCAGCTCCTGAATGGAATGGTTCTCCATGGGTTTTTCACCCCTCTGTGCGATTTTATCCTCGATGGATTTGAACCTGTGCGTGAATTTGCCGATGGACTTCCTGAGCGCTTCCTCAGCGTCGATCCCGAGAAATCTCGACACATTGACAAGGGAGAACAGGATATCGCCGAATTCATCTTCAACCTGCTGTTTTTCTTCCTTCAGAACTGCGTTTTTTAGCTCCTGGATCTCCTCGATCACCTTATCGAGGGGGCCATCAACCCCCTCCCAGTCAAACCCAACCCTCTTTACCTTCTCCTGCACCCTTCTGGCCTTCAGCAGAGCGGGAAGACCCTTTGGAACCCCCTCCAGAACCGATTTCTTTCCCTCCCCCTTTTTTATCTTCTCCCAGTTCTCCAGCACCTCATCGGAGTTGCTCACCTGCACTTCTCCAAAAACATGGGGGTGCCGGCGTTTCAACTTCGTTACGATGGAACGGGCAACATCATCGATCGTGAACCTGCGGTCCTCGGCGGCAATCTGGGCATGAAACACAATCTGGAGCAGGAGATCGCCCAGTTCCTCCTTGAGCTGGGCATCATCGCGGGCATCAATCGACTCGAGTACCTCGTAGGTCTCTTCAATAAGATAGGGCTTCAGGCTATCGTGAGACTGCTCCCTGTCCCAGGGACAGCCGTTTTGTCCCCTTAGCCTTTTCATAACCTCAACAAGTTCGTACACATCGTTCACTGTCTTTTCCTCTTTATTTCTGAAAGACCGATTTCCATATATGCAATTAATTAAGTTCCCTGCACACTAAAAGTAAAACTTTTTCAGTTCAGGTGGAAAAATATATTGTATTTCGATACATTTCTATTACAATGGTTGTCAGAGAAGAAAGGTAAAGCTTTCGGGGATCATGTCATGAAAAAACTCATCTTCATTATCGTTCTCCTCATCATCGTGGCCGGGGCAGTTTTTTACTTCGGATGGGTCAGTGTGGAGCCGGGTGGCTTTTTAATCGCCCACTCAACCCTGACGGGAACATTTGAGTATCCCCTCGAATCTGGGAGGGTTTACTGGTTGTGGCAGAAGCTTATACCGGGAACTTTCTATACCTACCCGGTTCAGCGTGAACCCGTGCAAATCTCAATAAAATCTTCCTACCCGTTTCCCGGAAGCGATCAGCTCAAGGACTTAGGCAGCTTTAACCTCACGGTGCTTACATCCATAGAGTACAGCATAGACTTCGACGCTGCCCGCAACCTCCTTCACGATGGGTTGCTCAATGACTTCAAAGATATCTTTATTGATCGAGTGTCCTCCCGGATCAACGAGGTGGTATCAAACTTCCTTCTCACAAGCATGACCTTCTCGCAGGGCGGCGGGGTGCCTGCCGATTTCAGTACGCTCGAAACCCTTAAAAAAGACCTTGAAAACAGCATCGCCGAAACCGTAAAAACCTTTAATCTTCAGAGCATTTCATGGAGCATCACCTACCCAGAAGTGCCTCAGATGGAGGTGTACACCAAAGCCTTGAACCGCTACTTCAGCTACATCGAGGCATTTAACACCCTTAAAGAGGAGGAGCT
>CAZPCG010000288.1:0-3650 GCA_964584875.1 uncultured Spirochaetota bacterium | reverse complement strand
ATTTTGGTGTGTATACCTATCTTGAAAAGCACCTGGGTTCAAAAGAGGCGTTGAGAATTTACATGGGGCTCTGGGAGACCTTTGCTCTTTCTCCCCTGGAGCAACTGAAGAAAGCCTTTGGTATAAAGAGCCCCTCGGATGTTGACATCGACATGCTCGGAAAATTATCCCGTGCGTACTGGGAGTCCATAGGGACACCTTACCGCGTCACCCGACATACCGGAGATGTGCACGAAGCAGAGGTGCTGCTTTGCCCTTACTGGGTAAACATGAGGGAAATCCTCGGGGATGAAAAAGCCCGCTCAATGACCCTCAAAACCGAAGCAGTCGTTTCAGTCAACTACTACGATGCCATCCTGAAGGCACTCGGAGTTTTTGACGAGTACTCCTTTACCATGGATAAGTTTGCCTGCTGTGGAGACGACTGCTGCAGGGTGAGGTTTGAAAGGAGAAAGTAGCAAGTTGCCGCTTCATCTCGAAAATGGAGGTAATCAAAAGACCGCATGAACGATATAGCTGAAGTTGCAAAACAGTGGCTTTCGGCCATGAATGAACACGATATAAACAAAATGAGCTCCCTCTGCTTGGAGGATGCTGAAGGAGAGGAGATAGCGGAGGCTCTTGTTGCCCGGGGCAGAGAACAGATCTCAAAGAGCTACCGCGAGCTGTTTGCCGCCTTTCCGGATTGTACCTGCGATATTTTAAATATCTTCTCCGCTCAGGACCAGGTTCTGGCCGAGGTTCGCTGGAAGGGTACCAACAGGGGTGATTTTCGCGGCACCCCGGCCACGGGAAAAGCTGTAGATGTTAAAATCGCCTACATCTTCAAGATTATTAATAAAAAGATTAAAAAGATCACCGAGTATTACGATGGGGCCACAGTTGCAAGGCAATTGGGGCTTTCTTAGCTGATGACAGGCGATGTCTCCTTTTAGAGAGCGCATGAGCTGATGGGCGGGCTTGTGGGATATGGTTAACGCAATTGTGGCCGGAAAAAAGAGGCAAAGTATCCTTAGAGCCACGAGAGCAATAGTTGACCTCGAAGCAATTTCACATAATGTTGCTGAAATCAGAAAGAAGATAGGAGCCAGAGTAGCCCTGATGGCGATGGTCAAGGCGGATGGCTACGGCCACGGCGCTTTAGAGGTGAGCAGGGCGGCTCTTAAAAGCGGGGCAGATTGCCTTGGAGTTGCCCTTCCTGAGGAAGGGGAGCTTCTCAGGGAAGCCGGGATTGAGGTTCCCATTCTGGTCGTCGGGCTGATTCAACCTGAAGAAGCGTATAAGGTGGTTAGATCAAGGCTGGCTCAGGCTGTCACCTCGATCGAGCTTGCGGAAGCTCTGGATTGCGAAGCAGCGAAAGCCCGTGCCGTGGTAAATATCCACGTGAAGATTGAGACCGGAATGGGACGTATCGGACTGAAGCCCGAAGACGCATCATCATTCATCCGCAAGCTGAGGACTTACAGAAACCTGAACCTGGAAGGAGTGTTCAGTCACTTTTCCTCAGCTGACGAAAAGGATAAGGCCTTTTCTGAACTGCAGCTTCAGCGCTTCGAGCAGGTCCTTAATGAGCTTGGTCTTGCGGGCATCGAAGTGCCGAAGAAACATATGGCGAACAGCGCAGCTATCCTCGACCTTCCTGGATCGTACTACGACATGGTAAGACCGGGGCTGATGATATACGGTCTCTATCCTTCCAGGGATGTGAGCAGCAGCATTGATTTGAGACCGGCGATGGCTTTCAAGACCAGGGTTTTCGCTGTCAAAGTTGTATCTGCGGGAACTCCAATAAGTTACGGCAGGTCATTCATCACAAAAAAGAGGACTACGGTGGCAACCCTGCCCGTTGGTTACGCAGATGGATACAGCCGTATGTTGTCAAACCGTGGAGAGGTGCTCATAAGAGGGAAGCGAGCGCCGATCATCGGCACTGTCTGTATGGATATGTGTATGGTGGATGCTTCCGGGATAGGGGGCGTAAAACCCGGGGAGGAGGTAACTCTATTCGGCGAAGGCCTCCCGGTGGAAGAGGTTGCAGCAAAAACCGGTACCATCAGCTATGAGGTGGTCTGCGCGGTCAGTAAAAGAGTTCCGCGCATTTACACTCATGATAAATGAAAAGGAGGAGTTATTATGCCTGCAAAGATCCTGGTTATCTATCAATCCAAAACCGGAAACACACAGGCCATGTCTGAGGCGGTAGAGAGAGGAATCAGGAGGGAAGGTGTGGAAGTCGCGCGGAAAAAGATTGAAGATTCAAGCCCCGATGACCTTCTTGAGCCCGATGGTATTATAATCGGCTCTCCCACGTACTTTGCTGCGACCACTGCGGAGATAAAAAGATTACTGGATGAGAGCATCAAGCATTTTGGGAAACTTGAGGGGAAGGCTGGAGGTGCCTTTTCTTCCTCCGGAGATCTGGGAGGCGGCGCCGAGAACGCAATCCTCGATATTTTACGGGCCTTTCTGGTTCATGGAATGATAGTTCAGGGGTATACTTCAGGAGGGCATTACGGGCCTGTCTCGGTAGGCGCTCCCGATAAAGAACGGAAGGCGGTGTGCGAAGCGTTCGGGGCGAAGTTTGCAAGGCTCGTCAAGCGCCTGACCGGCGGCGGGTAAAATAATTGTACTCATTTTCAGGATGACCCTGGAACTAAAATTTTTTATTATTCAGTGAGGAGGGTGAAATGGAACAATCGGTAAAAATAGAAAGACCAATCAGAAACAACAATGCCGTTGCGAACATCAAAGAGCTGCAGAAGGCAAATCCCCAACTAACTTTTGAGCGCGAGTACGATGCCATGCTCACACTCTGGACTCTGCACGATTATTCGATGTTTACGGTGCTCGAACAGGAATTGGGGACGGAAAAAGCGGTGAACCTCTATGCAAAGGTGTGGGAACTGAGGTCAAAACTGGAATGGGCGGACCTTTGCGCAGCTGCTGGCAAAAAACCTACGGATAAATTTACCATCGATGATGTTGCAAACATCATGATTACGGGCTTTGCTGATTTCGGCAACCCGATGCAGGTCGTGGAGAGAACCGAAGACAGGGTTACCCTGCGCAACTTCGACTGTCCCTACATAACCGAGGTGATCTGGAACCGGCTCTCCAGGGAGGAATCCCTCGCTTACAACAGGAAGATCCAGATGGCATGCAACCATGCAATTTTTGAAACCTACCTGAAACTGGCGGGGTTATACGATGAGTGGACATTCAACTTTCCCTCCCAGTTGTGCTTAACGAATCAGTACTGTGAGTTTACCTTTGTGAGAAACAAGATCCCAAAGAAATAGAACCTGGCTTTTTCAAACTATTTCTGGATGGGCAACCACGAAAAAAATTTACGTCATAAACGGTCCGAACTTAAACCTCCTCGGGAGGCGTGAGCCCGAGATATACGGTCGTACGACTCTAAAGGAGATCGTTCGAATGATAAAAACCCATGCCCGGGAAAGGGGGGTGAGGGTGAAGTGCTACCACTCTAACCACGAGGGGAAGCTCATAGACAGGGTCCAGCGGCTTGCCTCAAGGGGGTACAGCGGGCTTATCATAAACCCCGGGGCATTGACCCACTACAGCTACGCTCTTCGGGATGCGATCGCAGCATGCGGCATCCGCACCGTGGAGGTACACCTCTCTGATAT
>CAZPCG010000287.1:0-3684 GCA_964584875.1 uncultured Spirochaetota bacterium | reverse complement strand
CATGAACCAGCCTACCCGATGCCCGATGTGGAGAGCGGGCGGATCAGGCATGAGGCGGATTCTCTAAACAAATATGAGGTCAACCGCGACCGCTTCTGGAATGCCCTCGTCGCCTACGGCGTTACCGCATATGTGTGCGGCCACACCCATAACTACAGCGTCGAGAACATAAACGGGGTATGGCAGGTGGACTCAGGGCATGCACGCGGGACCGGAGACACCGGGGCAAGGAGCACCTTCATCATGATCTACGTGATGGAAGACGGGAGCGTGTGGTACTACACCTACCGCCTCGATCTCTCAAAGGGGGAGTACATCCTCACCGAAAACGGCCAGCTCAGGTGAATAAACCCAGAAACATCTATTATAGAGCTGGTAGCAGATTGCCTAATTTTTAATCGACCCTCGTATCATCCATTTTCTTTTTGTCATTCTCCCACTTTCTTCCGACATTTAGTAATAGAGCCAATGTCGAGTTTCAAGAAAAATAGAACTCTAAATGCAAAATGTAATCATAAACCTGGCAGTGCCTGCGAACTTCGAATGGTTTAAATATGCATTATGAGAAATTTATGATAATTTACAAGTCTATTTTGTTCACAATGAAAACTCGAAGTTCGCCTTAATGATGATAGTACGCAATAATCGTGGTACACTTAAAGACATAGGGAGAAGGGTAAGAGGAAGATATTATGGAAAAGGTAAGAGTCACAAGCGGCGTATACTGGGTTGGAATCCCTGAAGCGGATCTGTGCGTGCTCTGCGGGTGCCCGGCGGACAGCGTAAAGCACATGATAAGAAGAGGGCTTATCGTTCAGAAGGAGAAGGAGGGGGTGATTTTCGAGACCGGCCCCAATGCCATCCTTCTCTCCGACGTGCTGGTGCAGAACGAAAGGCTGTCCAATCTGGCCGAGTTCCCGGTGCTGCAGATGTTCTATCGCCAGGGAATGCTCATCCCCAATCATCCCAACAATACGGGACAGAAGCCCTTGCTCATAGGGTTGGAAGACCAGGTTAGAGCCCAGGGCGAATACATTTTCTACGGAAATTACGGTCTCCCATCGGAAGAAGAAATCGTGAAAACAGGAATACCCCGGGACTACGCCAGGCAGATCATGCGCCTTAAACTTAGGTTTGCCTTCGACCGGATTCAGAAAACCCAGGAGCTGATCGACTTCCGCATTATCGACAGAGACGCCGTAGAGCTCAGAAACGGGGTATACATTATCCGAAAAGGGGTCAACCTCTACGAATTCTATTGCAGGGGAGAATCGGTTACCGTGGACATGAATCTGTCGGAAGAGGATATTTACGATCCTCCCTATAACCTGGGGCACCACAGGATCAGGAGGGAATACTTTTCCGTCATTCACACCGGTGATGGCGACGGGTGGGATATGAACCGTCCCTGCATGGCGAGCATTCTGGTTTTCCAGGGTAAGGTGTATCTCATCGACGCAGGCCCCAACATCCTTCATTCCCTCACTGCGCTGGGGATCAACGTGAACGAAATAGAGGGAATTTTTCACACACACGCCCATGACGATCACTTCGCTGGGCTGACCACCCTGCTCCGTTCGGATCACCTGATCAAGTATTATTCCACTCCGCTGGTCAGGGCTTCGGTCTTCAAGAAGCTCTCTGCGCTGATGTCCGTGAGTGAAAAGAGCCTTCAGAGATATTTTGAGATTTACGATCTGGAGATCGATCAGTGGAATAAAATCGGGGGGCTTGAGGTAAAACCCGTATTATCACCCCATCCCATAGAGACGACCATAATGTTCTTCCGCACCTTCTGGGAAGGGGGGTACAGGACGTACGCGCACCTGGCTGATATCGCCTCCTTCAAAGTGCTCAAGGGAATGATCACGGAAGACGAGAAAAAAAGCGGAATAAGCAGAGAATATTACAATGAGGTGAGGGAGATCTACCGAGCCCCGGCGGACGTGAAGAAGATCGATATCGGCGGCGGGCTCATCCACGGCATGGCGGAAGACTTCGTGGGTGACCGCTCCTCCAAGATATATCTGAGCCACACTTCCCTCGAGCTCACCCGGGCCCAGAAGGAGATAGGGTCGAATGCCATTTTCGGGATGCAGGACACTTTGATTCAGGCCCAGCAGGATTACACCATGCAGTCGGCCTATTACTACCTTCACTCCTACTTTCCGTCTCTGCCCCAGCACGAGCTCAATCTGCTGATGAACTGTCCGGTGGAGTCTTTTAACCCGGGTATCATTATCAAGAGGAAGGGAGTAAAGGTTTCGTCCATATATGTCATCCTCAACGGTGAGGTGGAGTTCGTCGACGCGGAGAGGGGGCTTCGCAGTACCCTCTCTACGGGCTCGCTCATGCATGAGTTTGCGGGGCTCCACGGGCACACTCTGCAGGGCACCTATCGGTCGGTGGGTTACGTGAAAGTACTTCGAATACCCGGCGATCTGTACACGGAGATAGTGAGGAGAAACAATCTCTACGACGAGATAGAGAAACTTCACCAGGCCATGGGTTTCCTGCAGAGCACCTGGCTCTTCGGAGAGATGATTTCAGGTACCAGGCAAAACAGTATAGCCCGCTCCCTGACCTCAAGGGTATATGAGAAAGAGACCACTCTTCCAACCAACGGCCCCATTCAGCTCTATATGCTCGCCTCTGGAGAGCTTCGCATATACACCGGAGAAAGGCTTGTTGAAACCCTCACGAATGAAGGCTTTTTCTGTGAGGAGAGGTTTATTCTTGGATCATCAAAACTTTTTACCGCCCGGGTGTCGAAGGGCTCCAGTGTGTACACGATTCCTGCGAAAGCGCTCCAGGATATTCCTGTAGTGCAGTGGAAACTGCTTGAGGTATTCAAAAAAAGGATGAAGATATTCAGCAAACATCTGCTATTAGAGTGGCACGATGAGTACAGCGTGTACACAGAGCAGCTCGATGTTCAGCACAGAAAATTGTTCGACATGATAAACAATCTCTACAGGGCCACCCAGGGAGAGGGCAAAAAACAGGCTCTGGAGGATCAGGTAGAGGAGATCGTTCGTGCATTCAAGGAGCAGTTCAGGGATGAAGAGGAATACATGAGGAAAATCGAGTATCCCGATCTTACCTCCCATAGGCGGGAGCATGAGAGATTGCTGGGAACGATCGAGTCATTTCGGAAAAAGATCCGGACCGATGGAGAAAAGCTAAGAATGGAGTTCTTCGAATTCTTGAAGCACACGCTGTTGAGGCATATTCTTACTGAAGACAAGAAGTACGGAGAACATGGAACCCGGAGGAAACCCTAATAACGATGTTTTTCATAACTATTGCAAAACTTCTCTTGACAAGCAGTCCGTAAGATTTATCTTTTTTGTTGAGTGAAATATGTATCCTGCTCCACCCCACACTCAACGGAGCGAGGCAACTGGTGTCACATGGCCATATCCTGGTAAACGGCAGGAAGGTAGACAGACCATCATATATGGTCAGCGTGGGAGAGCTGGTTTCTGTAAAAGAAAAGAGCGGGCGCATCCAGCCAGTTCAGGACGGGCTTTCCAGACGCAGGGCACGCGGAGAAATCCCGTACATAGATGTTGATATAGAAAGGGTGCAGGGAAAGCTAAAATCTCTCCCCCGCAGGGAGGAAATTCCTGTCAACATCGATGACAGCCTGGTGGTAGAATATTACTCGAAGTATCTGTAAAT
>CAZPCG010000286.1:0-3692 GCA_964584875.1 uncultured Spirochaetota bacterium | reverse complement strand
CTGTAGCGGAATATGTTCTCAAGGACGACTATGGAGTTGTCCACAAGCATCCCCACCCCGAGCGCAAGCCCCCCGAGGGACATCATGTTGATGGTAAGACCGAAGAGGTACATGAAGATGAAGGTGGTGATGATTGAGAGCGGAATGGAAACCGATATGATGAGCGTTGTGGGGAGATTCCTCAGAAAGATGAACAGGATGATGATGGCAAGCACCCCGCCGATCAGGGCAACCTGCCAGACATTGTTGATTGATTCCTGGATGAAGTCTGCAGGTGAGTAAAACTTATCAATTTTGATGTCCGGGGGAAGGGAGCGCTTGAGAACCTCAAGCCTCTTTTCTATGAGCCTTGATATCTGAACGGTGTTTCTCCCCGACTGCTTCTGCACGACCATGATGATGGCATCCTTTCGCCCGAGCTTAGTGTCCACATCCTCCTCAACATAGCCGTCGTAGATTCTTGAGAGGTTTTTCAGGTACACCGGAGCGCCGTTCCTCGTGGTAACTACGACATTTTCGATTTCCTCAAGGCTCTGAAACTTTCCTATCGTTCGAAGGGAGAGGGAGGACCTCCCCTCATCGATGGAACCGCCTGCAATGTTTATGTGCTCGGCCCTTATTACGTTCACCACCTGGTCAACCGTCATGTTGTATGAGGCGAGCAGCGTTCTGTTGATGTCGACATGGACCTGCCTCTCCCGTCCACCCCAGACCGTAACATTTGCAACGCCGTCGATCTGCTCAAGGCTTGTTTTGATGTCCTGGTCGGCTCTGTAGCGCAGGCTCTTCAGGTCCCTGCCTCCCTCCACAACCAGGACCATTACGGGGATCTGGGAAGGGTCGAACTTGAATATGACTGGCTGGCTTGCCTCATCGGGCAAAAACTCCCTCACCATGTCAAGCCTTTCGCGAAGCTCCGCTGCAGCCTCCCCCATGTCGGTTCCCCACTCGTACTCCACAGTCACTCCGGCCTGCCCTTCCCGGGACCTCGAGGTGATCTTCTTAACGTTTGTTGCAGATGCCGCAGCGTTCTCAATGATCTTCGTCAGGTTCTCCTCCACCTCTTCTGGCGCCACACCCGGGTAATTGGACGATATGAAGATAACGGGGTAGGAGATATCAGGAATGAGATCTATCGCAAGCTTCCCAAGGGAGTACACTCCCAGCACGATGATCGCAAGGTAGATGACGACGGTGGTTACCGGACGGTTGACTGAAAGCTCTGAAAGCTTCATTCAATCACCTCCGTTACCTTCACCGGGTCCCCGTCATCGACGTTGTGCTGCCCTATGACGATGATCCTATCCCCACCTTGTATGCCTGAGCGCACGGATATGCTGTTCTCCTCCCTTATGCTGAATGCAGGCTCTATCTGCACGGCTTTCTCACCGTTCACGATGAAAACGACGCTCTTCCCGTCCCTGTCGAGGACAGCGGCAAGCGGGATGATTACTGCATCCTCCTCGGTCCTCACAACGATCTGCACATCCCCGAACATACCTGGCTTTAGAACGTGCTCCCTGTTTGCAATGCGTATGCGCGCTTCAAGCGTTCGGGATAGTGGATCGACAACCGGGCTGAGCTCATCGACCTTCCCCCTGAAGCTTTTGTTCGGATAGGAGACAACGGTGATGAAGGCGTCAAGGCCTGTGCGAATGCTGTGGATGTCTTTCTCCGGCACCCGGACAACCACCTCGACTTCATCGATGTTGATGATCTGAAAGAGCGCAAGCGGCGGCGTAACGTACGCCCCGGTCTTCACAAGAACGCTCTTGACAATTCCATCGATGGTGCATTCAACAGGCGTGGGTGCAAAGGTCAGGCCCGCCTCGCTGCGGTCTATATATGCGAGGACGCTCTTCTTCCGTACCCTATCCCCTTCCCTCACCCGAATTTCCTTCACCTTTCCGGGGACTGTTGAAAAGATGCTCACCTCGGAAACCGGCACCACCTCGCCGTTCAGCAAAAGGGACTCGCTGATCTTCCCCCTGCGTGCAACCGATACTGCGACGGGCGTTGATGTATCCACTTCCTCGCTCCTGCCCCTGACAAACTTCCCGATTCCGGTCTGCAGGGAGAGCTTGTCCTGATAGCGGTAGTAGGCAATGTAACCGAGCCCTGCAAGAACAATGAGTATGATGAATGTGATTGCTGTCTTCTTAACACCCTTTCGCATAAAAACCTCCAGTAACGTTGAAAATCTCCGGTAGATACATTATCTATGATTTTCCGAACGAATTCCTTTATTTTGTACCCTCCCACAACCCCATCCCTCAAGGGATAGGAGCTTGAATGTCAAACTGCTTTTTATTTAAAGTGATCAACTCCAACCACATCAGCAAGGTCGAAAAGAGCGCTCTGGTAACCGTAAACCGCGGTGAGATAACCAAGCTGTGCAGTATTGAGGCTTACCTGGGTATCCTCCAGCTCACTGCGCGGGATGAGCCCCCGGGCATACCTCTCCTCTGCCGATTTATAGAGCTTCGTTGCAAGCTCAACGCTCTTCCTGCTTGAGGCGATCTTTGCCTTTTCCTCCTCGAGCTTTAAGAGATTTCTTTCGATCGTGAGCCTGATCCTGCTCTCCGTCGAGCGCAGCTTCTCCTTCTGCGTCTCCACCCCGATCTCGCTCTTTACAACCAGCGCATTCTCACGGCTGAAGGGAAACAGAGAGGAGAGCTGCATCTGCACGGTGACACCGAGGGTGAGGTCGCCGTCCCAGGAATCTTCTCCCCAGTAGCGGTTTTTACCGGTTTCTGAATCGAAACCGCTTTGCAGGGCATAGCTTGCAAATCCTGCTATAACCGGCCTTTTCTCCACCTTCGCCATGGCCCTCCGATAACCCGCAAGGTTGATGCCTGTGCGGTGCTGCTTGAGCTCGTAGTTGTTCGTGAAAGCACCCTCCATGAGGCCTTTCTTATCAAAGGTGAAATACTCAGGCTCAAGGCTTCCGACAAGCTCAATTTCATACTCCCCATCGCCCTCAATCCCAAGGAGGTCCATTACTGCCAGCAGCGCAAACTCCACTTCGTTTCGTGCTGAGATGACGGTGGGCATGAAGCTTTCCACGTCCACTTCGGCGCTCAGAACCTCGAAATCAGGTACAAGCCCTGCGGCGTACCGCTTCCGTGCGATGTCCAAAGCATCCTCTTTTCTCGCAAGCGACTCCTCCTGAACCTTCACGACATCCCGGGCGAGAATATAGCCGTAAAATGCCCTCTTTATCCGAACTGTGAGGCTCCTCCTCTCCTCCTCAACGTCAAGCTCTGCAGCCCTTACCCCTTCCTGAGCCAGCAGCAGGCCATTCTTTATTCTCCCGAAGGTGTACAGCGACTGGCTGAGCTCAGCGGAGATTGTTACAGGATCTGATGCGACCATGTAACTACCTGGTATGGTTATCGGACCGGTGCCAAAATCCACCGTCATATCCGGGCTCTTATCCCGGTCAAAGATATGCATCCAGGCTCCGGAAGCACTTACGCCTGGATAGTAAGCAGCCTTCGCTGCCCCTACGTCAGCACCTGCAGATTGAAGTGCAAGCACTTTTATTTTCAGGGAGATACTGTTCTGAAGGCCCAGGGCAATTGCCTCCTCGAGGGTGAGGCGCAACTTCTGTGCTCCTGCAGCCCAGCCGGCTGTATTTATAAAGAGCAGCACGCAAGCAATAAAAGCGAAACCCTTCCTCCTCATGTAGA
>CAZPCG010000285.1:0-3697 GCA_964584875.1 uncultured Spirochaetota bacterium | reverse complement strand
GACGGCGGACGAAGAGAAGGTGCTGTCAAAGAGGATCATGAGAGGAGATATGGAGGCAAGGGAGAATCTCATAAACTCTAACCTACGCCTCGTTGTAAAAATTGCCAGAGGTTATCTCACCCATGACATGGAGCTTCTCGATCTGATTCAGGAGGGAAATGTGGGCCTGATTAAGGCAGCGGAAAAGTTTGACTTCAGCAAGAATGTCAGGTTCAGCACCTATGCATCCTTCTGGATCAAGCAGTGCATCGCACGCGCCCTTTCGAACAAGAGCAGGCTAATCAGGCTTCCACACAGAAAAGAGGAAAGCCTGAGAAAGATTTCCAGGGCAAGCCAGAGATTTTCGAAGGTTATGGGGAGAAAACCGGAGGTTGATGAGCTATCGGAAGAGACACGGATGGAGGAAGAGGAGATAAGAAAGATACTGCAGCTTCCGGAAAGAGTTCTTTCGATTGATGCTGCGGATGATAGTGACCCTGTGCCCCTGAAGAACATTCTGGAAGATCCAAAGTACAATCCAGATTTCCTCGTCATGAGAAATTATTTGAAAGAAAAAACGAGGGAGATGCTTACCATACTGGGAGAGAAGGAGCGGAGTGTTCTGCTCCTGCGGTACTCCTTCATTAACGGGAAGAAGTATACCCTGAAGGAGATCGGGACAAAACTGGCAATCTCACCTGAAACAGTTCGACAGATAGAGATGAAAGCCTTGAAGAAGATAAGGGAGCATTTCAGCTACCTGAGTGAGCTACTCTGCGATTGAACGGTGAGCTCAGGTTTCTTGAATATCAGTACCCCCTGGAGAGGGCTCTTGTCTGGTCTTTTTTGTAAAGCTCGGCGTAGTAGTATCCTCTGTTTTTCAGGCTGTCCTTTACTTCCTGTGGGAAGGGTATGTACCGCCAGAAGATGGATCGCACATCCTTTAAAAGCTTCTGCACGCCCTGGGACTCAAACTTGATCCAGAGAATATAGTCCTGGATAAACCAATCCTTAAGATCCCCCTTGAGTTTATTGTTCTGGGCATATTCGTAGTAGTATCCTGTCAGCCCTTCCTCCATCCAGTAATGAAGGGCTTTCTCTTTTGCTATCTGCCAGCGGAGATCGCCGAGCGCAGTAAGAATAGCCACCTTCAGGTCGCGGGGGAATAGTGGAACTGCGATTCTGCCTTTGCCTGTAGCCTTGTTCATTTTGTCAAAAGGTTCCCAGCATATACCTGCATCCCCGTAAGATGGAACAATGACGAAGTAGGGGGCGATGTGATGTTCCTCCTGCTTGTAAGTTCGAATAAATATACCGGGATCGAGGGCCTCGATTTCTTTCAGCATCTCCTCCAGATGTTCTTTTGTACAAACATCCCTGTCTGTCTTCGGCATGTAGGGGCGTATAAGAAAAGGGAAGTGATTTCCCTGTCTTCCAACCGTCATTTTTATCATCTGCCTCAGGGTTGAAAACTCATCCTTTACCGTTTTCGTATCGACCTCGATCTCCAGCTCGCCGCCTCTTTCGCTCAGTGATTTTACTTCTTCATCGAGTGACCGCAGGGAGATGTATGCGGTTTCGATATCGCGATCCGATTTTTGCAGGTTTTTGGCTACGTCCTGTACCTGTACCAGTGCCTTCTTCTGTTCCATGGTATAGGGAGCCATCAGGTCCCCATACTCAGGCAATCTTTCATGCTGGGTGATGATTGAAACGCTGCTTTTCAGGCTGTTTTCGATGAACAGGTGTTGCTCAATTTTTTGCCTCAAGTTTGCCAGCTCTGCTTCCCTCGAACCAATCTTTCTTTCCAATCTGCTCTTCAGTGCCGAGGGGGTTTTTTTCTTCCCCTTAAGGGTTTCATCAACGGCAGAAGGCCTTATTTCTCCGTTGCCTACCTTCAAAAGCCACTCATCGAGGAAATAGTTCGTTTCTGAGGTATCCTTTGAACGGCTTATAGTATGGAGGATGTCTTTCTGGCTGTCGTCGATGAGAGAGCTGTTGAGCAGTCCGCAACGGAAGAGCGCCTGTTTTTCCGATGTAAGATCTTCAAAGAAATTATCAACCAGCGAAAGGAGCATGTTCCAGTAGGCAGGAACGATCTTCTCCCTGTACAGCGATTTCTCATCTTTTTCCTGTGCATGCAGGAATTTGGTGATGAGCTCATGGAGCCGCTGGCCGTGCTCGCCCCCCTCACTGAGAAGTTTTAAATAGCTCTTTTTATCCTTAAGAATATCATCCATACGGATGGGGCGTATTTCCGTTTTTGGTATTGGCCTGGCGATCTCCGGTTCTTGTTTGAAGGAGATTTCTCCTACATGTTCTTCTAACTGTTTTTCTAACTGTTCTTCCACCCGTTCTTCAGCCATTCCGAGAAGTTCCGCAATTTCTGGATCAAGTCCTTCATTATTGCCATTACCAGTATTACTATCCACGTTCTCTCTCCATTCTCTGGCTATATTTAGCTGTCCATTTTAACATGAAAAGGATAAAGAAACAAATAGAAAAAAATAGAAGCACATCATGGCAGGAATAAAGGGAACTATTTGGAGGTGAGGGGAATCGAACCCCTGACCCCTTGAATGCCATTCAAGTGCTCTCCCAGCTGAGCTACACCCCCTGTTATCACAAAATAAAAGCTAATGCCGGTACGGTCAAGCTGAAAATAGGGGATGAAATTATGGTTGACTTTTCTAACAGGTTGTATAATTTAATAAGTCTGCGGTAGAGATATGAAAAGAAGGGCTGCCTCACGTCGCACAAAAACTGGTAAGAAGATCTACTGTGCCAACTGCGCTCACTGTGTTGTGCACAAGCAGGTAATTGAGGGCGCTTCAAGCTATGTTTTGAGAGTGCGGTGCAGCATGGGCATCTGGCGAAAAAGGTCTGGTGATGAAAAGGTCTACAAATATTTTTCCATTGTTCGGAGGACGCAGGACCGCTGCCAGCACTACGACACCATGGGTGATGAGAAAGCCTTCATCAAGGAGCTGCGAAAGAGTCTTCCAATCAAGGATGAAATTTATTCCTGCTGAAGGACGACCTATGGGCAGCCCGCTTATTTTAAACAGATGCATGTTACTTTACCCGCTACTGTTTCTCATCGCACTTTCCTGTTCAACCAGGGCACCGGTTCTCTATAAGAATGGCACTCCTCTCTCTATTACCGATTATGAAAAGATTGCGCAGAAGCAGTTTGATGAAGGCCGATTTAAAAATGCCATTACTGCATATCAGGCAATAATAGACAACTATCCCGACAATCAGAATGCGATGGCCTGGGCCCACTATGAAATCGGGTATTGCTACTATGTGATGGGGGATCACCAGCAGGCCGAAATTTTTTTCAGAAAGGTCGTAAATGAGTACCGTGAGCCAGCAGCAAAAACCCTGGCCACACAAATGCTTGAAAAGATAAAGAAATAACTTCCTTTGAAACGGAAAGATAAGGGAAACATCCGCAAGGCAGTCGTATTTCTTTTCGCCCTGGGGGTCCTGCCTTTTTCAATATCCCTCCTGATACATTTCCCCACACTCTTTGAACGCTACAGCTCCTTCACGGGTGAATTGATCTGGGCTAGCATCGGTTTTGCTCTGTTTACTTTCCTTTTTTTTGTTTTTGGAGCACCGGTGCGAAGTTACATAGTACAGCATGAGCTGTCTCACCTTCTATTTGCCCTTCTCTGCGGTGTGCGAATACGCGAGGTTTCATTGAAACGTG
>CAZPCG010000284.1:0-3697 GCA_964584875.1 uncultured Spirochaetota bacterium | reverse complement strand
TCTTTGTCCTGCAGCACGCAGTCGATGAAGCTTCTCAGCTCCTCAATGTAGGCATCCTTGAAGCGGTTTCTCCAGCTCTTCCATGCGCCTTCCCTGATCACACCATTCACATCGCAGCTCATGAGGGCCCCACCCCGGGTCTCTCCTATGCTTATGAAGCCCCTGGTCAGCACCATCTCCATACGGGCATCATACCCGTAGCCGGCCGGGCAGGTTCCATCAATCGTTCCAATCACGTCGTTATCAAAGCGAAGCGTGCACACCGCATTGTCGTAAAAGTCCGGGTACTCATCTTTCAGCTCCGGTGCCTTCCTGTTTACCGCCTCCGCATAGACCCTCCTGTACTCTCCCCCCGAAAACCAGCGTGTTGAGTCGAAATCATGACTGTTCACTTCGCCGAGAAGACCGTTGCTCTTCGATACGTTGTACGTCCATGGCGGTGGAAGTCCGGGTCCCCTGCCCACGGATTTGATGAGCATTACCTCCCCCAGATCGCCGTCGTCTATCATCCGCTTCGCCTGAAGAAACAGCGGGTCGAACCTCCTCATGAAACCGATCTGGAGCTTCACTCCATGCCTCTCTGCAGCTTCGATCATGGCCTGGGCATCGCTCACATGGACAGCCATCGGCTTTTCACAGAAGATGTGTTTCTTTGCTTCCGCGCACCTGTAAGCAATGTCCCTGTGGGTAAAGGTGGGTGTCACGATTATAACAGCGTCGAAGAGGTTGTGCTCCAGTGCCTCATCAAGGTTCACGAAGAGGTTTCGAACGCCAAGCTCGCTCCCCCTCTCCTGCAGAACCTTACGCTCGCTGTCCACTATCGCCGTAAGCTCCGCATTTTTGGTGTTGAATGCGATATTCAGTGCGTGAACCATCCCGGCGCGCCCTGCGCCGATCAGACAGAACCGTACCCTGTCCATAACTCACCCCCTCGAGGAATTACAATGCTTCATGAATAATATTCACAGCACAGGCCTGATGACAATCTGGATTCATGAATCAGTTTTCCATTGCAAAGATCAGACTGCCCCATTGGTTTCACCACCCGGAGCCTGGTCATCCCTGAGGATATGCCTCTGATGACTGTTTTTAGAGCCCGACCGCATCATGTTGAATACAAAAATAAGAACTGCAACGCTGAATAGGAGGGGGAAGCTGAAATATCTCATTGTCAGCTTCAGTCCTATTCTGTCGGCATAAATTCCAAAAAGAAGAGGGCTGAAAGAAAAAGCAACCGCTATAAGGCCCATGAAATAACCAAACGCCTCCCCTTTCCCCAATCGGCTTGCCATCCGTGCAACAATCAGGTTCATTGCAGGACCGGCCCCGTAATAAGATCCGCCGAGAAGGAAAATATAGAGAGGGAGAAGCCACAGCGGATGAGGCAAACTCATCAGAAAGATCAGGGGAAATGCAATTCCTATTAATAAAAGAAGCACCACAAAAGGGCTCCTGATATCACATTGCCTTCCAGTTATCGGTGTAAAAATGAGCCCTCCTAAAAAGTATATGCCGGTTACATAGCTCGCAATATTCTTCGGCAGACCAACTTCTCGCACAAGATAAACGGGGGTGAAATTCACCACGGCAAGGATGCTAAAAAACCGGGAGGTAATGACAAGGAGAAAAAGGATAAAGACGAGCAGAGGTATATGTTGAGCATCCGCTGCATTTTTTACAATCTTGGTCGATCGTGCTGCGGTGTATCGAAACCTTCCCGAACTGGTAAAAAACAGGGACCCCATCACTAACCCTGGAATGCTGGTTATTAAAATAATGCTTCTCCAGTGTAATTGTTTCATTAAGAATCCATGGAGAAGAAACATGAATAAAATAGCCGCTGATCCCCAGAACTCGAACATCCCGTATGCTTGACCCCGCCTCGTCTCCGTCGTCTCGTCGATGAAAGCGTAAACGGCGGGGTGATAGGAGCTGACACCAATTCCGGTAATAAGAATGCACACCAGGAAAAGACTCAAGTTGTCGATCAATGCAGCAGCAATAAGAAATATCGATGCAACCAGGAACCCTGATCCCATGATGATATGACGGGGAACGTGGTCGGAAATCTTTCCTGAAATGAAGGAAAATACGGCGATAACACCTAGAAATGCGGTGAGCAACCCACCGGCTGTTCCGTATTTCAAATCGAACTGCTCAAGGATCACCGGAAGGAGAGAGGGAAGTATATACCAGAAGATGTCATTCACACCATGTCCGGCATTCCTGAGAATGACAACGCCTCGATTCCTTGCTTCACTCCAATCACGCAACCGTGTCATTTCCGACCTGTTAAAGAAGATGGTGCGGTTTTCCCCACTCTTTTTCCCACTCATAGTATCGCTTTCCCCTGTGTTAACCTGTTTTGTGTTATAGTGTTAGAGAAGTTTCTTAAGATATTGCATCGACCTAATCAACGCCCCGTCGATAATCTCCGGACCAAAGTGTTCTCTTTCTTTTGAGATTATTTACGCTTTTTCATCGGAAACAAGCCAGGCGGCAGACCACTTTAATATAAGCCCCCATGACTTTTATTCAAAGCGGTATACAACGAGGAGCAAATTGAGTAAATTAATCAAGGAGAAAATGATTACTCGTGCGGATCCGAGGTTGCCCGTGTCAGGATAGGAGCATGATCGCAGCAAATGACAGGAACGCCATTCGCGAACTGGCAACGAAATGGATGGATTTCGCGTCACAACCGGTCATGAACGAGAGAAAACGATTGTGGAAGGCCGTGCACGATCTGCGGGCTCAAAGACCGGTACTCCTGATCGAGACGTCTTCGATCGACGGGTTTGTTTCTACCTCCGAGCGGGTCTGCGAAGACCCGTTTCTGCGGGCCGTGGAACGGACTATGCGCGATACCATACGCCACGCCGAAGAGATCGGCGATGACATCGTCGTTGAGCCCTATTATCGAATAGGCTGGCAACTGGAGCTTTCCGATTTCGGGGTGCCCGTAGAGCTTCGCCCGGCCATAACCGCACAAAACGAACCGTCTCTCGCCTACACGTTCAACTTTCCAATTAAAAAGCCCGGAGACATCAAGAAGCTCAAGAAACGCACCGTCACCGTGGACCGGGAAAAGACCCTGCGCTTCAAGGCAGTGCTTGAGGATGTCATGGGCGACATTCTTCCGGTCAAGGTCGCAAACTACGATCATTTTCTGGTCGAACCGGGCGATGAGGGCTGGACGGGCATGTTCTTTTTCGGCCTCACCTGGCAGATCTATAGATTTATAGGGAACAACGGCCTCCTCTACTGGCTCTACGACGCACCGGAGGCGATACACCGGCTGATGTCCTACATGCTCGACGACCGGATCAGGATCTTCGAGTTTCTCGAGAGGGAACGCCTTCTCGAGGTTAATACGGACAACCAGATGGCCGGCCCCCGGAGCTACGGGTACGTTTCCGACCTGCCTGGCCCAGGTTATCAGGGCGAGGTGACCCTCAAAGACCTCTGGGGATGGGCGGAATCTCAGGAGACCACGATTGTCTCACCTGCAATGTACAGGGAGTTTTTCCTCCCCTACCTTGCGCGTTTGAGCGCCAGGTTCGGCCTCATCTACTACGGATGCTGCGAGCCGGTTGATGACAGGCTCGAGCTGATCATGGAAGCGATCCCTAACCTCAGGTCGGTCTCGGTCTCAGGTTGGGCTGACTTCAAGAAGGTAGGCGAATTGCTTGGAAAG
>CAZPCG010000283.1:0-3699 GCA_964584875.1 uncultured Spirochaetota bacterium | reverse complement strand
GGCGGATCACCTCCCATACAATTGCAACGCTTTCGATGTGCACCCGCTCCTCAGGTGAATGGGCGTTCTGGATGCCAGGGCCGATTGAGGCGATCTGAAGCTCCGGGTCGAGCTTCGAGAAAAGTCCGCACTCGAGCCCTGCATGCACGGCACTGAGGGTAACCTCTCTCCTGAGCACTTCCTCATAGGAGCTTTTTATAAGTTTTACAAAGGGTGTTTCTGGATTTGCCACCCAGCCTGGGTAGCCCGGCTTCAGCTCAACTGTTGCGCCCCGCTTTTCCCCGAGGGAGCACAGCCGCCTGCGGAGGTCTTCTAATTCGCTGCTTACCGAGCTCCTGCTGCTCACAGAGATTACAACGCTTGCGGTTTTGCTCTTCACAATGGCGAGGTTGTTTGAGGTTTGCACGAGCCCATCGATTTCATTGCTGAATGAGATGGGACCGTGGGGAATTTCTGAAATAAGCTCCAGAATTGTATCTGATTCTTCTGCAGAGTACGCTAGTGATTCACCTGATTTTGAGATAACTATCTTTATGTTCGGCTCGTTCTGCTGTGCCTCCTGCACCGTTTTTGACTTCCATCCCTCAAGGGTTTTCATGGCGGCATTGAGTTTTGCCTCAGGCACGAGCACTACGGCCTTTGAAAACGCCGGGATGACGTTCATCGCTGCCCCGCCTTCAAAGCATGCCAGCAGGACTTCCATACCTCTCTGCAAATCTGCAATTCCTGCCTGCACTACCTTGATTGCGTTCAGGCGGGGGAGGTGGATCTCGACCCCCGAGTGCCCGCTTTTCAAATTATCGACGGTGATCGTCACAGCCTTCCAGTTGACGTATTTCTCAGCCTTCACCGGCACCGTGAAGATGGTGTCGCCGCCACCTGCGCTGCTTATCGTTATATCTCCCAGGTTTTCGCTGTCAACATTCAGGAGGTATTTGCCGCTGAAAAAGCCGGGTTTCATGCCGTAGGCGCCTCCGAATCCAGTTTCTTCACTGACGGTGAATACGACTTCCAGGGGGCCGTGTTTCAGGTCCTCAGAGATGAGAGCCGTTAGAGCATAAGCCATGCCCAGGCCGTTGTCCGCCCCGAGGGTTGTCCCCTCCGCCCTGACGTACTCCCCTTCGATACTCACCTTTATCGGGTCTTTCTCGAAGTCGAACTGTAAGTCGGTTTTCTTGTGGCACACCATGTCCATGTGGGCCTGGAGCACAAGGGTTGGGTAGTGCTCACAGCCAGGGGAGGCACCGCGCCTAAGGAGCAGGTTTCCAGCGCTGTCTCCTTTAACATGAATGCCCCGTTCCCCTGCCCACAGCTTCACCCAGCTTCGGATATTCTCTTCCCTGCCTGATTGACGTGGAACTTTTGTGATACCCTCAAAAATTTCCCAGACCGGATTCGGTTCAAGACCTGCTAAAACCCTCTTTTCCATAATAGACCACCTTCCTTTCGATGAGCTTATTATAGTATGCAAATCCTGCCCTTGAAGTACATAACTTTTTTGTAGCGGTTGTAAAATGGATTCTGTGGACAGGATGTTATCACCCGATCAGATAGCCACCCAGAGGCTTGCCTGCATTATCATGTTTCCCTCCTGGGATCAGTTGATGAGATTGAAGAGTTTTGTAAAACACGGGAAATGAGATGCGGGTCTAATTTCCTGAATGAAGGTTTTCAAGGCGCTTGATCTCGTCCCTCAACCTGGCAGCATCCTCGTAACGTTCTTCTTCTATTGCCTTTTCCAGGTCCTTTTTAAGTCTTTCAAGGGGCGTTGGCTCCTGCTCTTCATGTTCAGCATTCTGCTGGACTTCCTCGAGTGCTGATTCCTCTGTTTCTATGAACTCGCGACCGGCTTCATCCATTACCTTTTCGTCCACGTAGATCGGGGCTGAGACGCGAAGCGCAAGGGCAATTGCGTCGCTCGGACGAGAATCGATCTCAATTTCGGAACCGTTGTGGACGATTACGAGCTTTGCAATGTAAGTGCCCTCCCTGAGGTCGCAAACCTCTATTCGTTCAACCCTGCATTTGAGAGTCTCAAGGACACTCTTCATAAGATCGTGTGTCATGGGGCGGGGCATCTTCACCTTGCTCACAAAGAGAGCGATCGACTGCGCCTCCACGGTGCCGATGAAGATCGGCAGGGTTCTTTTGTCATCCTCTCCCTTTAAAAGTATAACGAAGCCCATGTTTGATAGCAGGAGCTTGTCGAATTTAACAGGAATCATGCTGAGCCTTCAATCTGATGTACCGGTCTGTACAGAACTGCTTCCTACCCGTGATGATATTGAATACAATAACTTTATGTTTTCGCAATGTCAAATGAAACAGTGCGGCCCTTGTATCGCTTTTGCAAATATAACCCAGGTATTGTAAAATGTATATAAAGGCTTGACTTCATTACGGAGGTGCGGCATGGAAGGCAATGATAAGAAGGTGCTTGAGGCCATGAGGAAGGCCGGAAAGCCTGTGAGACCCGGGGATATCGCAAAGGCGGCGGGCATCGACTCGGCTGAGGTCTCTAAGATAATCGGCAAGCTGAAGAAAGATGGCCTGGTGTATTCGCCGATGAGATGCTTCTATGCGCCGGTTGAAAAGTAGGACGTTCGATTGTCTGCCTTTGAATCGCAATTAATACAAACGCATTTAGTATTTTTACATTGCGAGCCCCGATTTCAATCGGGGAATGACTTTTACTTATTGCGTTTGTATTAAATCGAACGATTCCTCTCTGGATGCAAAAACCATTGAGCTAATCAAACTGGCCGTATCCTCGGTTCTCAGATGTGAGCACTGTGCGGAGGATCACCAGTTGCGTCGGCCGCCACCCCGCCCTCCCCGTGGGGACCGATCACGACCTTCAGAACGAGGCCGGGCTTCATTCACGTTCAGTACCCGACCTCCCAATTCACGACCGTTAAGACCTGCAATCGCAGAGAGGGCTTCATTCTTTGAGGGCATCTCCACAAAGCCGAATCCTCTCGAATCACCGCTGTATCTATCCTTTATAATGTTTACTGAAGTAACCTCCCCAAACGCTTCAAAGGCTTTTTTCAGGTCCTCTTCAACTACATTTCGGGATAAATTCCCAACATAAATGTTCATACTATCCTCCATCTGGCTTTTAATAAATTAGTTACTTCATTGGTTTATGACATAACAAAAAAATGATCAATAAAATCTTCTTCCTCTTGTGCGTTGGGGGAGAGCCTCATTCACTTTTAATGAACGGCCCTGGAAATCCGCTCCATTTAATGCAGCTTTTGCCCTTTCAGCGTCAGATTGCTTTGACATCTCTACAAAACCGAAACCTCTCTCTTCGATTATTTTTATGTACTTCACCTCACCATACTGTGAAAACAATTCTTTTAACTGGTCACTGGTTACAGAATAACTAAGATTCCCGACATAAAGTTTACTGCTTTTCATTCTTCACTCCTTTGATTTCTAATGTTACACATTTTACGGAATGAGAATATTCGAATCATAATGGCTATTTTTAATATATTGTTCATTAAAGAAATAATGCAGAACTATTTAGGGAATTATTTGAAAATGGGTATTTATACGAATCCAAGGAAGGACAATAATTCTCTGGCTGTTAAGAGCTATCTGAATTGGCCTTTCTTTTAATTTGGATTTATATAGATACATTCAAATAGAGTCCGTTGCACTTATTGTACTATAATTAGTGAATATAAT
>CAZPCG010000282.1:0-3705 GCA_964584875.1 uncultured Spirochaetota bacterium | reverse complement strand
TTTAAAGTCGAGTATTGTCACAATTACGGGGCAGGGATGGGGATTGGAAGGGCGATCGCGGTCGCTTTCGCAAGGGAGGGGGCTCACATTGTTATCGGGGACTATAACATTGATGCCGCAAATGATACGGCAAGGATTGTGAGGGAGCTCGGAAGAGAGGCAGAGGTGGAGAAGACTGATGTCAGGATAAAGAAAGACTGCGAAAATCTTGTCCGTACTACCGTTGAAAAGTTTGGCAGGCTCGATATTGCCGTGAATAATGCCGGTGTCTCCACCATGAACTGGGTCAAGGATTTAACGGAGGATGAGTGGGATTACAACATGGATGTGAATGCCAAGGGGGTTTTTCTCTGCTGCCAGGCACAGATCAAGCAGTTCATAAAGCAGGGGAAAGGTGGTAAGATAGTGAATATCGCATCGCTTGCTGCAAAGAGGCCTGCCATCCTGCTGGCCCATTACGTCGCATCAAAGTATGCAGTCCTTGGATTTTCCAGAACTCTTGCCCTCGAGGTTGCAAAGCATAAGATCAATGTGAACTGTGTGTGTCCCGGTCTCGTAAAAACATCCATGCAGGAAAGAGAAATAAAGTGGGAAGCGCGCTTGAGGGGGATTACCGAGGATGAGGTCAAAAGGCAGTATGTCGAATCAATACCCCTCGGCCGTCTTGAAGAACCCGAGGATGTGGCAAAGATCGTACTCTTTCTTGTTTCCGAGGATGCTGATTACATGACTGGACAGGGAATCAATATAACGGGTGGTATGGAGATGGAGTTGTAGGAGCTTCAACCAGGCCACATAGAGGCTACTCAATACGAAAATAAACTATGGAAAGGAGTTGTAGATATGGGAAAGTTCAAATATGCAGTAGGACTGTGGGCGCTTGGAGGTGTTGCCGACAGGTTCCTCCCCAGTGGCTATGCAGACAGGGCTGTTACGCTGAGGGAGACCGTAGAAATTGCCGGGAGCGTGGATGGCATCGATGGTGTTGAGATCATGTCTTCCCAGGTTGCAGGAGTAAAACTGGGTGACTTCAAGGGCTGGCTGGATGACAACAAGCTTGCGCTCACGAGCATCCTCGCCAACACCTTTGGAGACAGGAAGTTCAAGCTGGGGTCAATAACCCATACGGATAAAAAGGTGAGGCAGGAAGCTATGGACATCTGCAAGCGCACTGTTGACATGGCTGTCGAGCTCGGGTGTCCGGCAGTATGCCTCTGGCTCGGAAGCGATGGGTATGATTATTCCTTCCAGATAGATTATGTGAGGCACTGGAACCACCTGAAGCAGAGTATTATAGAAATAGCAAGCCACAACAGGAAGATGAAGATATGCCTCGAGTACAAATTGAAGGAGCCAAGGAATTACATGACCATCGGTGATGTGGGGAAAGCCCTCTACCTTGCAAGGGAGTGCGGCGAAAATGTGGGGGTCACCATCGATTTTGGACACGCTCTCATGGCGAAGGAGAAACCGGCTGAATCAGTAGCCCTCCTCAGCATGCACCAAAAGATGTTCAACGTGCATATGAACGATGCCTATGGCGACTGGGATGACGACCTCATAGCCGTAAGCGTTCACCCTCAGGAGACCCTCGAGTTCCTGTACTACCTGGACTTGTTCGGCTACAATGGGTGGATCGGCCTTGACATTTTCCCCTTCAGGATGGACGGCAGGACGGCAACCGATCTGTGCATCAAGAACCTGAGAGGTGTGGAGAGGGTTCTGGAAAGAATCGACAGGAAAAAACTGCAGGATGCGATGAACACCCTGGATGCGGGGAATTCCCAGAGCGTTATCCACCAGGCAATGTTTTCGAGGTAATGCCAGGGTAATAGGCCTGGTTTAAATGATACCATGATGATCGATGGGCCCCAGTGGGGAGAAGGCAAACTCCAGGTAGACACCCTGAACCACTGAAAGGTAAGGTGCATCCTGAGGGCATGGAAGGAGAGAAAAAAGCTGATGTCTGATGCGTACAGCCTGAGTGAATACAGAGCAGGAGCAAGCACAGTGAAACGGAAGTGGCGGCACTCGGCAGAGTTTTACATGATACTGCCTGCAATGGTGATCCTTGGGGCCATTACGTTGTTCCCCTTTTTTTACACCATATGGTTGAGCTTGATGAGTTATCCGATGATTCAGCTCAGCGAGGTGAAGTTTATTGGATTTGGGAACTGGGCACGTATATTCAGGGACCCCAACATTCGAACATACTGGTGGGTGACGTTCAAGTACGCTGGAGTGGCCCTCTGCATAGAAATGTTCCTCGGCATTACCGTTGCCCTTTTTCTATCAAAGATTAGGATATTCCAGGATTTCCTTACAACGGTGATCATAGCGCCCATGTTTTTTGCGCCTGTTCTCGTGGGACTCATTGGAAGGTTCATCTACCATGATTCATACGGCATCTACACCCATTTTTTTCACTCTGTAGGCCTGTTCAAAAAAATGAGCCTCTTCGGAACGAGGGCGACAGCCCTTCCGATACTGATCGGCCTGGACGTGTGGGAATGGACACCCCTTATCGTACTGATTTTCCTCGCCGGCCTCAAGTCTCTGCCCCGTGACCCCTTTGAGGCCGCTGCTCTTGATGGGGCGAATGAGTGGCAGACGCTGTGGAAACTTACATTCCCAATGCTGAAACCAGTCATTTTTGTTGCCCTGATCGTCCGAACGATGGACATTCTCCGTTATTTCGAAGTTTTCTGGGTGACGACCCGTGGAGGTCCGGCAAACGCAACAAAGATCATATCCATCGGCATCTACGATATGGCTTTTCAGGCGTACAGGATGGGATATGCGGCAACGATGACCCTGACCATGCTGTTCTTTACGATTATACTGGGGAACGTTTTTGCACAGTTCTTCCTGAAAGAGAAAGAGAAGGTGTAGGCCATTGCCGGCTATGGAGAAAAAACAATGAGATTTGCAGGAAGGGGGGCGATTGTCAGCAGAACAATAGGGTGGATACTGTTTGCGGTGTTCCTTCTCTGGACTATTTTTCCCATCTACTGGATGCTCTCCTCGGCGTTAAAGAGCGAGGTGAAGATGTTTACCATTCCACCCGCCTGGTTCTTCAAGCCGAGCCTCCAGAATTTTAAAAATCTGCAACGGGCCTTCGGGATCGGGAAATACCTGAAAAACAGCCTCATAGCGGCAGGCTCATCCACGCTCATTGCCATAGTTTTCGGGAGCATGGCCGGTTACGGCCTCTCGCGCGGCAAGATACCGGGAAAGAGGCACATTGCTTTCTGGATGATCACCACGCGGATGGCGCCCATAGTCGGTGTCATAGTACCTCTCTACATTCTGTTCAAAACCTTCGGCCTGGTTGGGAAACTCCCCGCACTCATAATAGCCTATACTACGTTCAACCTTCCATTTGCGGTATGGCTCATGAAGGCATTTTTTGATGATCTCCCGAAGGAGATGGAAGAGGCCGCCCAGGTGGATGGATGTTCAAAGTTCAGGTCGTTCTTTGTTATCGCACTGCCTCTGGTGAAACCCGGGCTTGTTGCGGTTGCCACGCTCTGTTTCATGTTTGCCTGGAACGACTACGGGTTTGCGGTGGTCTTTACATCCGGAGCAACGCAAACACTTCCTGTTGCCACTGCACGTCTGATGACCGAATATGGCATCGTTTGGGGTCAGGTCATGACCCTGGGAACAATACTTCTCTCTCCGGTTCTTGTCATAGGGATACTG
>CAZPCG010000281.1:0-3742 GCA_964584875.1 uncultured Spirochaetota bacterium | reverse complement strand
AACCTCGGCTCTTGTGTATGTTCCATCCCTCAGGGGTCCGGGATTTGCGACCTTCGTCCTTCCGATCGATCCGACGCCTCTCCCCTCATGGATGTGACCGCAGAGGCAGAGCGCCGGCTGGTATTTTTCGATAAATTTCCTCACCTCGAGGCTACCTACATGCCTGCCGTGAACGAGGTCACATACAGTATTGAAAGGCGGCTGGTGGGAAACCATCACCACGGTTTTCTCTTGTGGAAGGTCACGGGCAGCTTCCTCCAGGAAGAACCCGAGCTCTTTTTCGGAGTACTCATTCGGCGTTCCACCCGGAGCTGGGAGGGAGCCGCCGACGCCGATGAGGGCAATCTGATCCATAACGATACATCTGCCATGAAGGCTAATCCCTTTTCTCACAAGCCAATGGTCGACTTCCGGATAGTCGCAATTGCCGCTTACTGCAAACACAGTTTCATTTAAGCGCCTGATGCTTTCTATCACCCTCTCGGCATCATGCACGCTCCCGAAATGGGTGATATCGCCAGAAAGAACGACCAGGTCCGCCACTGAAAGCACTTCTGAGAGTACCGGCAGAGCCTCTGATTTCCCATGCACGTCGCTGATCCCGATGATCACCACGGCAGGTACCCTCCGGCAGCGTGGTGTGCGAACCGTACCGGTTCCGGAAGACGGTAGCGGGTGCAGCACTGAAGAACAAAGTGCACTGCGCTATTAAGGGAAATATTGTGGCCCACCGAAACAAATAACGGTTTTACATGGTCCCGTGTCCTCAGCGCCATTCCGATGATCACCTCTCCATCATAAAGACACTCCATGCTCCCCCTCTCTGGCCCCGGCTCTCTGAAGGAGCCGAGGAGCTTCGACTTTGCACACCCGATTGAGGGTTTACTGCAGAGCACACCCAGATGCGAGGCAAGCCCAAACCTCCTCGGATGGGCAAAGCCCTGACCGTCGACCAGCATCAGGTCAGGATCAACTTTGAGCTTCTCAAGCGCAGGTATAAGGGCTGGAATCTCACGGAAGGAGAGAAGTCCAGGAACGTAGGGGAAGCTTGTGGGAGATGATGAAACAGCGCAGTCAACTACCTCAAGCTCGGGAAAGCTCATCACAACACACGCCGCCCGTGCAACACCGCCCCTCTCACCGATGTCTACCCCGCCAATAGTTCGGACAGGTGAAAAACGGTCCTCCTGAACAACCTTTCCCGCAAGCTCCTCCTGAACCCTCCGGGCTTCCTCCGGTGTAATATCCCATGAGTGCGAGGTGGCAATTTTCATTGATAGGGCCTCTGTCCTGACACAGTAGTATACCTACCAAACATTATAATACCCTTCAAGCTCCTTTTTGCACTTGAAAAGATATAAATTCTGATGAATCAAGAGCGAGGGTTGCATACTTCTCCGCTTCCTTTTTCAGCTCATTTTCAGGAATATCCAGCCGAACCGGGGATAGTTTTTCAGGCAACATATGCGTTTCCTTCGCGTACGATCGGCAATCTCCCGAAAGAAGGCGGCAGAGCTCCTGATTTCCGGCTCACGAAAGCAGGTCTCTCGGACGTGAAGCTCACCGATTCCAAAGGGAAGAAAAAGGTGCTCAACGTGGAGATAACTGAAGGCGCGCTGGAGGGGGTTTTGGCACGCTCCATCGCCGTGCTCGATGAGAATGACAGGGTAGTATACGCTGAGCAGGTTCCAGAGGTCACGAACGAACCGGATTACGCCAAAGCAGAGAAAGCTTTGAGCGGAAAAAAACATTTATCAGTGAATTTTGAAATAGTCGGGCTCGTTACCTGGTTTCCACTTGATGTTGCACCCGAGGGAAGGCCGCTGCTCACTTGCAACAGGCTTGTGGGTGAGAACAGCATCGATCGCGCTCCTCAGATCCTTTCCCGTCACGGGAACGTCATTCCCCGGCCTGGCCGAATCCATCTGCCCTCGATAAATGAGCTTCCGGTCCTTGTCAAAAAGGAAAAAATCAGGTGTACAGGCTGCCCGGTAAGCTCTTGCAACAGCCTGACTCTCGTCATAAAGGTAGGGGAAGGTGTAGCCCAGCTCTTCCGAGATGCGTGCCATGCTTTCGGGATTGTCCTCAGGATAGCGCTCTGCGTCGTTTGAGTTGATTGCCACGATCGCAACTCCTCTAGCCTGATACTCTCTTGCTAGCTTCGTGAAATGCGCCCTCACGTGCTTTACGTACGGGCAGTGGTTACACCAGAAGACGACCAGGAGAGCCGGAGCAGACTTGAAATCATTCAGAGAAACCTTCTTTTTATGCACATCCAGAAGGTCAAAATCGGGCGCTTTAGTCCCAAGCGGAAGCATTGTGGATGGTGTCTCGGCCATTTTTCTTTCTCCTTTTATTGATTCCCCTTTTATTAATACACCGCCTTGATGCGTATTACGCTCAAGGGGCATGCCCTTGCGCATCTTCTGCACCGAGAACAGAACCTGCCCGATAGAAGGGCAGGCGTTTCGAATGGTCCTTCCTTCTCAAGCAGGCCCCGCGTGCAAGCCTGAGAAGCGATGCAGATGCCAACTTCGCGACCGCATGCTGCAGGACTGCAGAGCTCAAAATCGAGGTATGCCTACTTTTGCATGATCTATGCTGTAAAAACACTTCAAAGACAAATCAAAAAATAAGCTGCACAGCATATTTAAGCAAGGAATATATTAAGGCCTTTTTAAAAAGATTCTGGTTCGCGCCCCCGTTGTTTTATAAAAAAACTTACATTGTCAATTGGAATCAATAGAGTGCGACAAAAACCCGAACAGCACGGCGTAATAAAAAAACCGCGGCATAGAAGCCAGTAATGAAAAAAAGGCTCCAGAGCTCCCCTGATTGCGGAGATCCCGATCCCGAACGAGAGGATAGTCCCTGAATCCCACGACGAAGCACATCCTCGAGCACTGCGCGAGGTAGCCGATGGCAAGCCCTAGGAGAAATTGATAGGATTTCTGATAGATTGAAATGCTAATGGTTACTGAAACGCCATTTCACCGTGAGCTTTTAGTTCAAGATATGTTAGCCCTTTCGGGATAGTTTGTAACCCACTCATCAAGGGAAAATAAAATCATGCCATGTTATCCTGCATGCGCCTGAGCCTCACCACTGCGGAAGCTTCATCAAGCTCAACATCGTCCCATGCGATCACCTTCCCCTTCCAGACAGGCTGTGCTACTCTCGCGCCCGGGACAATTCCCGCCGGAAGCGCCCCGAGCCTGTTAGCCTCCCCTGCACGATCAATCACACCGAAGAAGGTATATCCTCCGAAATCATCCAGGAGCTCACCCGGCTTTAACGCCTTCTTTGCAACGGCCATGACCTCGGTCACCGGCTCATCGAGGGGCACAAGGGTGCGATGGCCCCAGAGCCTGGCCCTTGCGAATGAAAGAGGAGCCTCAAGAAACCAGAGGTGGTAGGGCCTGAAGAAGGTGTAGTACGGGCCCTTTCCAACCTTAAGATAATCCAGGTCCCCACAGATCCTTTCATCCTGTACCCTCACCGTGATGAAAACCCCCCCTGCCATTGAGGGACTCTGAACGAAATCAACGCTGTAGGGAGCCGTGGTGATACCGCCGTCAATCTTCAGGGCGAAGAGATCCGAAACCGTGCTCAATTCTGCTTCAGGACCTATCATGCCCCTCCTCATCGGCAGGCATCCGGTTGCATTTGCCGCGCAGGCCATCTCGAACATCGTTTTAGTACCATCTACATACGAGGCAACCTGGTAGGGGTCCTTACCTGA
>CAZPCG010000280.1:114-3751 GCA_964584875.1 uncultured Spirochaetota bacterium | reverse complement strand
AATGGTAACTTTATATTGTTTATAAGTTTTTAAACTATTCTTTTATTAAACAATTAATAAACTCACGTTTTAAATAATGGAGGAAATCATGGGAAAAAGGATACTGATAGTAGGAGGTGGAACTGGCGGTCTGGTAACGGCAAATAAGCTCAGAAAGGCCCTTTCCAGAGATAACGAGATTTTGGTTGTGGACAGGGAGAAGAACCACCTGTTCAACCCCTCCCTGCTCTGGGTAATGGTCGGCTTGAGGAAGGAACAGCAGATCCAGAAGCCGCTTTCCCTCCTCCAGAAGAAGGGGATCAGGTTTATCAACGCTGAGGTAGTGAAAATAGATTTCGAAGGGAGAAGGACGCTCACCGACAATGGAGAGATCGCATATGACTACCTCGTTCTTTCTCCCGGCGCAGGCACCTTTCCGGAGCGGGCCGATGGATTTCAGGAAGCTGCCTTCAATCTCTATGACCTTGCTGGTGTGAAGAGGATAAGGGACACGATCGAGAACTTTGAAAAGGGGAAGGTAATAATCCTCATTTCATCCACTCCCTTCAAATGTCCCGCTGCCCCCTACGAAGCAGCCCTTCTCCTTTATTCATACTTTTCGAGGAGGCGGAGGGAAGTGGAATTAGGAGTTGTAAGCCCCGAATCGCTTCCCATGGGGGTTGCGGGACCTGAGGTTGGGGAAATGGTCGTTTCTTTACTCCAGAACAGGGGGATAGATTTTCTCTCAAGCCACCAGATGGAGAGAATAGACCCCGCAAAGAGGGAGATCCACTTTCAGGGTGGGAAGTCGCTTTCATACGATCTGCTAATCGGTGTCCCGCCCCATGGACTGCCGGCTGTTCTGGCAGGTTCACTCGTAGTGGGGAAGAGTGGGTGGGTGGACGTGAACCCGAGAACGCTTAAGACGGACATCGAGGGTGTGTACGCGCTGGGGGATGTGACGGCAATTCCTCTCCCTGTGGGAAAGCCCCTTCCGAAGGCAGGGGTGTTCGCCCACTTTCAGGCCGAGGTGGTGGCGTACAACATAGCTACGGAAATAAGGGGCCATTCCTCCCGGAAGGAGTTTGACGGCAAGGGATACTGTTTCATCGAACTTGGGGACGGGAGAGCGGGATACGCCAAAGGAAGGTTTTACGAGGAACCCGAACCGGCGGTGAAGCTGAAAAGGCCTAGCAGGCTACGGCACTGGGGAAAGGTTCTCTTTGAAAGGTGGTGGATGAGAAAGTGGTTTTAAAATCTTTATTGTACCGGAGTCATATTTATTGCTTCAGGTGTTTGACTGCATGAGAGATCGAACGTACAGCTCTCTCCAGGTCATCCTCCGAAGTCATCCTTCCGGTCGAAAGGCGGACCGTTCCCATTGCCCACTCCAGCGGCACCCGCATCGCTTCAAGCACGGGTGACATCTCCGCCCTGTCGGCATGACAGGCTGCTCCTGCGGAGGCAGCTACATCATCCTTAATCCTCGTGAGAAGGCGGTGGGCTTCTATCCCCCTGAAGCTCAAACTAAGGGTATTGGGAAGGCGCTTATCGGGATGTCCATTCAACCTTACATCACCTGTTTTTTCTCGGAGCATACTGTATAACCTGTCTCTCATAATCCTCATGTGCTTCATGTTCTTTTCCAGGTCCCTTTCTGCGATCTCACAGGCTTTCCCCAGGCCCACTATTTCAAGAACATTCTCGGTACCAGGCCTTCTCCCGTTCTCATGTCCCGCACCATGAAGGAGTTTGGCAAGCTTTGTTCCCCTTCGGATATAGAGCGCCCCCACACCCTTCGGTGCATAGACTTTATGACCTGCAACAGAGAGCAGATCAATGCCCAGGCGTTTTACATCAGTTGGGATCTTGCCTACAGTCTGGGCGGCATCGGTGTGCACGATTATCCCCCGGTCATGTGCTATAATCGAAATTTCTTCCACGGGCTGGATGGTTCCAACCTCGTTGTTTGCATGCATAACGGTGATCAGGATCGTTTGGGGTTTGATGGCCTTTTCCACATCGGAGATGTTCACCAGCCCATACTTGTCAACGGGAAGGTAGGTAACTTCGAAACCCTCTTCTTCGAGGAAGTTACATACCTCCGTTACTGCGGGATGCTCGATGCGTGTGGTGATGATGTGGTTACCCCTTTCTCTGCTGGCAAGGGCTGTCCCCTTCAGAGCATAATTATTTGATTCCGTTCCGCCGCTTGTGAAGACTACCTCTACGGGTTCGCAATTCAAAAGAGATGCAACCAGCATGCGCGCGGTATCGAGTGCATCCCTTGCACATTTACCATACCAATGCGAGCTGGATGGGTTCCCGAAATGCTCCTCCAGGTAGGGGAGCATTGCGGAAACGACCTCAGGGTGATGTGGCGTTGTTGCATTGTAGTCAAGATAAACCGGTTTCTCCACACCCTTTTGATGGAAGTCCATATTTTCCTCCTCTATATTTGAAACTAAACGAGCTCCTCGAGGAGCAAGATAATGTGAAAGCACCTATTTTTTAGAAAGTAAGCACCCTGTCAGACTCCTTCACCCACAGGGCAAGCTGGCTCATTGTGCTTATTTCAACTCCCTCTATTAGGGAAATTTTATTGATGCCTCTCGTCACAGCGCAACTGCCGCACGCCCTGATCTGTCCGCCTTTGCTTATTACTGCTTTAAGCATTCTCTCGATATTGTAGTATCCCTGGGGAGTTTGTTGATCGGGGATTGCCGAGAAAACGGCATCGCCCATTAAAAAAACATGCACTTCTACATCTTCATGTTCCTTCTGCAGGGTCATCGCAAGCCGAAGAGCATTGTACGCTTTTTCCGTACCATAAGGTGGATCGTTAATAATAAGCAGAATCTTCATGGTTAGACTCCTCTTTGTGCCGAAATTATAACGAAAATTCCTTCACCGTAACCTTTCTTCACAGTTCAACGGATGAAATATCCTCAGATGATCTCCAGTCTCTTTGAATTTGCCGATTGTTTTACATAATGGAGCGGGTAGGTTAGGAGACCTCAAAACCCACTCACGATCCAGACTGCAGAAAGGGGACAATTCTTTACGCAGTCCCCGCAACCCGTACACATTCGGGCAGAGAGAAGCACGGGTGCTTCATGGGTCTCTTCTTGCTCGAGAAGACCGCGAGAGCATGCTTCAGAGGCCCTGCAAATACCCTTATCAGTGGTATTAAACAGAGAAGGATTACATGTCTTAAAATCCACACCGGCCCACTTTCTCATCTGTTACTCCAGAACCGAAAGAATCTTTCTGGTATTACTTCCTGAACCGGCATATTTTTGCTTTATCCCTGCACTATAGCTTAAATTCCTGGAGAATCCTGGTGTTTTGCTCCAGATTCTTTATTAGAACCTCTCTCATCAGATCACAGGCGGTAATAATCCGCTCATCGCTCAGGCGGTAGTGGACATTTTTTCCTTTCCTTGATGCACGGACAACCCCTTTCTGGATAAGGATACTCATGTGCTGGGAGAGGTTTGCCTTGCTGATCTTTATTCTCTCAAGAAGTTGGGTTGCGGTAAAATCCTTATCCCGAAGGGTGTTGATAATCTCCAGTCTCTTTGGATTTGCAAGTGTTTTACAGATATCCGCATGGAGCCGATAGATATCGTCCATTTTTCCTCCCCCTGATTATTGT
>CAZPCG010000280.1:0-104 GCA_964584875.1 uncultured Spirochaetota bacterium | reverse complement strand
CTCAAGAAGTTGGGTTGCGGTAAAATCCTTATCCCGAAGGGCGTTGATGATCTCCAGTCTCTTTGGATTTGCAAGTGTTTTACAGATATCCGCATGGAGCCGAT
>CAZPCG010000279.1:0-3754 GCA_964584875.1 uncultured Spirochaetota bacterium | reverse complement strand
ACAGAGGCCGCGGGAGAAGGCATCAACCTCCAGTGCTGCCATATTCTCTTTAACTACGATATCCCCTGGAACCCGAATCGCCTCGAACAGAGGATGGTTCGCATCCACCGCTACGGTCAACCCTATGACTGCCTGATCTTTAATTTTGTAGCTACCAATACCATTGAGGGCAAAATTCTTCAGCGTCTGCTCGAAAAGCTCCAGGAAATACGGGATGCCCTGGATGATGATGCCGTGTTTAACGTGGTGGGAGAGGTTCTGCCGGCAGCCCACATTGAGCGAGTTCTTAGAGACTATTATGCTGGACGGTTGGAGGAGGCAGACCTTGAAGATAGAATTCTGCGGAATGTGGATGAGAAGCAGTTCAAGGCTATCTGCCAGACCGCTCTTGAAGGGCTTGCATCCAAAAAGCTTAACCTCGATATGCTCATCGAGCGCCGTGCCAGGGCACAAGAACGAAGGGTTGTCCCTGAAACGATTGCCCGTTTCATGTCTGATGCTTCAGAATATGTGCCCTTTACATTAAAACCGGTCCCCTCACTTACATACGCTTTCGAACCGATCAGGACTCCTGCCATTCTTCGACAGTATGAAAACCAATCAGATTGGCGGTTACCTCCTTTAGCAACAAAATATCCCCGCTTCTCAACCGACCGTGAAACAGCAGAGAAAAATAACCTGGAATGGGTAACGCCCGGCCACTGCCTTTTTGAAGCTCTGAGGCGGCACACATTGAATGTTGCCCAGGAGCCTCTCAGCAAAGGCTCCTGTTTTTACTCTCTCCAGCACGATTCTCCGTCCCGTATGGATGTTTACAGAGCCTGCGTCGTGGAAGGCATGGGGCAGGTTATCCATGAAAGGCTTTTTGCTGTTGAGCTTTCCGATAATGTAGCCCCTCGCCTTCAAGAGCCGAATATTCTCGGGAATTTTTTACCGACCAATATCCCTGATAATCTGCCCTCCGCAGATGCAGTAACCCAGCCGATGCAGGTTAGGGAAGGGGAAATTCATTATGGAGACCGAAAAGAATGAAATCATTAGATCTCGGATTTCTGGAACAGCAGGCAATCCCTATTGAAATGGGAGGGATGATCCAGATCTTGGGCGAGTTTAAAGGACGGCAAGATCTGTTTCGCCATCAAACACCGCAGGTGCTGGAATCTCTTCGGCGAGCAGCTATCATTGAAAGTACGGAATCCTCAAATAGAATTGAAGGAGTGACAGTTGCCCCAGAACGGTTCAGAGAATTGATGCTTCATCCAACGAAACCTAAGGACCGATCAGAGGCAGAAATCCTCGGATATAGAAATGTTCTATTCCAAGTTCATACAACTCCACAGAAATTTGAAATTGGCGAAGAGACCGTCCTTTTATTCCATCGAGAGATTTACGCTCAGACAGATGTTTCTGCTGGCATTTGGAAAAGGAGGAACAATACCATTGAAGAGAGACTGTCGGATGGTCGATGGGTTACACGATTCATTCCGGTTGCGGCAAGTGAAACTCCTCTTTATATGAAAGAATTATGTGTTCGATTTAACCGATTATGGGATGAGCAAAAGGTTAGCCCCCTATTATTGATCCCTGCATTCATTCTGGATTTCCTGTGCATCCATCCTTTCGTCGACGGAAATGGGAGAGTTTCAAGACTCCTGACAGTTTTGCTTCTACATCAATGTCATTTTGAAGTAGGCCGCTACATTAGTTTGGAGCGTGTCATCGAGCAATCCAAAGAAACATATTACGAAGCACTCCAAATGTCCTCGGCAGGTTGGCACCAAGCGCAACACCGGTTGAAGCCATGGTGGGAATATTTCCTGGGTACTCTAATCAAAGCCTATCGGGAATTTGAAGAACGGATAGGAACCATAATAAAGGCTCGGGGTGCGAAAACAGTCCTGATTGAACAAGCAATTGAAAGACTCCCGTCAACGTTTTCGATATCAGAATTGGAGCAGGCATGCCCTTCCATTAGCAGGGATATGATACGCGTGGTTTTAAATCGATTCCGTGAAGAGGGGAAACTTCTCTGCAAAGGAACTGGCCGGAAGGCTCTCTGGGAGAAACGTGGTAATAAGATTGCGAAACGTGGTAATAAACGTGGTAATAAGTAAGCTGCTTAGCCTTTCCCCTTACTCTGGGAAGGTTGGGGCGACAATGAAAGTGTTTTTAAATCGGTTTTCCCTTGCGCAAAAAAAGGTATTACCTCTAAAAGAGGGTAAAAAAGAGGGTAATAACGTCTTGTTGATTCAGCTGGTAAGGATGGATATTAGAAGCGATTATTGAAGCTTGAGTTTTTGTAAAATTGGAAGATATAATTCCAATATGCAAACTAATATCAAACGGATCATTACGACAAAGATAAAACAGAAATTGAAGATCTACATCCGAGATAGCGGAATACTTCATGCGCTTCTCGGTATTGAAAACCACAATGAACTCCTGGGCCATGATGTCCCTGAGATTAAAGCTCGCTGTTCAAGAAAGAAAAAGGAACTAACTGCCGAGTCTTCACTGAAAGCAGGAATAACGACCACCCTCGACCGCGTTCATGCCGCCATGCTTCTTCATTAGACGCTATGCTTAGGCAATGCCAAGGGCTTAATTTTAATAGAAAATAGGAGGTTTGACATGACGATTACTGATCGAATAGAGATTAATCCAAAGGTGATGTTGGGTAAGCCCGTAATACGTGGTACTCGGATTACAGTTGAACTTATCCTTCGGAAACTTAGCGAAGGAGCAAGTGAGAAAGATCTTCTGAAAGCTTACCCCAAGCTTACGAATGAGGATATCAAAGCAGCCATTCGATATGCTGCGGATACAATTTCGCATGAGGAGACAGTTATCTTAAGCTCATCGAAAAGAACTGCCAGGAGTTAAGAATGCGCTTTCTTGCTGATGAAAACTGCGACTTCGCCGTTATCCGGGCTCTTCGGGCAAAGGGCCATGACGTACTTTCTGTTTCTGACATAAGTCCAAGGGCCGAAGACTCTGAAGTTATAACCCTTGTTGTCCGAGAAGAGAGGATCTTACTCACTGAGGATAAAGATTTCGGTCAGCTGGTTTATGCACACGGTCAAGAGACAATTGGGTTAATTTTTATACGATTTCCAAATTCAGCAAGGAAGCAGATTTCAAATGAAGTTGTTAGTCTGGTTAAGCGACAAGGAGAGAAATTGGCTGGATGCTTTGTTACGGTTCAGCCTGGTCGGGTCCGTATGAGTCGAGGGCCGGGAGGATAGGGGAATGGAACCCTGGTACAAAGTTGCAATGCCGAGAAAGGAAGTTCGTGAAGTCCGTTCATTCAACCCGGACGAATTTGCCATTGCTCTTGAGCAGGTAGTTGATGGGACAGCCCCCGAGGACTATAAAAACCCAGAGAAGTTTTTCTCGAGAACATTTTTCACCCGGGCGCTGACAGAACATGTGGGAATTGTTCTTCGAAGGCTTGCAGGCAAAACAGAAAATACCCCGCCTGTGCTTGCTCTTATCACGCAGTTCGGCGGAGGAAAAACACACACCTTGACAGCCCTTTATCACCTGATTCGAACAGGATATCATTACCCATGAGGTAAATCGGGTTGCAAAAAATCTCATTTCAAATGACGAAGCTGAGATCAGCGAAGTGGTCAGAAGGCGACTTTTTGAAGATATAGGGAGCGAGCGAATTCTAAAAAACGTAGATAACGCATATGCTTATTGATGCTTTGAGCGCCGGGCTCAGCTTCCCTCTGAATGGACTGCTGTGGAT
>CAZPCG010000278.1:0-3755 GCA_964584875.1 uncultured Spirochaetota bacterium | reverse complement strand
ACGAGACAGCAAGGACGACCTAAATGGAAAATGAACTGAATGTGCTTTCGAGCAGAGCAGGTTTCAACACTGCTCTGCGCCACTTTAAAAACGTCACAGCCTATGTTTCTGAAATAAGCGGGGGGGCCAATCTCGCTGATCTCATCAACGCATCCATCGATGATGGAGTGATAGAGCGGTTCCAGGTGAAAACCATACTCAACGCTCTCCTCATCGATAAGTTTGGCTACGTCTATCGGTCTCATAACCTTGAGCAGAACCTGGAAAAGGCTGACCAGGTCATAGATGCCGTCTCCGAATGGGGAAATGTCCACATTATCCTCTCTTACCAGCATCCCCAGGCAGGGCTTTTCGTCCTCAACCCGAAGAACCGCCCTGCCTGGGAAAGCGTGCTTCCCCTCATCAGGGATGAGCTCATCATCATCTATGCAGGCCCCTCTAGCGACACACTGGAACCTGCCGTGCTGGAGGCGGCAGCCTACGACTTTATCAAGCTCCTCTACGGAAGAAAGGTTAAGCCAAAGAAAGAGTACCTGGGGGAGAGAAGGGCAGAGCCCCAACCTGAGGCGAAGCCGGTAACGGAGGTTGTGCAACCTGTAGCAGCTCTTAGGAGGAGGGTTACTCCCCGCTATTCGGTGCAGGTCACAAACGAGCTCTTCCACAACGGCAACGTGGAGGCGTGGAAGAAGATAGTCGACAGCTACAAGACCAGGTACTCAGACCTCGATGTGCTCATCTGGTACGAAAACGAGAGAATAAACGATATCAACGCCCTCTTCAAATGGGGAAAGGTAAAGCATGGCGGTCTCATCTTCTTCAGTGTTAGCGGTGAAAACATCAAGGATGTATCGAAACTGCAGCGATACCTCTTCGAGGGGGCAAGCTCCCGCTTCGAAGCCTTTCTCAAGGGCAGTATTGGGCAGGTGCTTGACCTCTTTTAAGGTGCGGACCCGGGCCATGAAAAAACTCTCTTTGAAGGGTAACTGAAAGGACAACCGAAATGAAGAAGTACTACTCCTTCAGCAGCACTGAATTCATAGACAGTCCTGAAGCGCAGGACCTTATCGGCATCCGCGGTATGAGGGTTATGGAGCTCGCTTCACTGGAAGCAAAGATACTGCCGGGTTTCATGCTGCCCAATGAAACGGTAGGGGAACTGGTTGCAAATGCGGGGGAAGCGAAGAAGTTCCTCAACGAGCCGATCACGAAAGCTGAGAAGGTGCTGAAAAAGCGCTACAACGACGAAAGGAATCCTCTCCTCATAAAGATCGTCGAGAGCCCCCAGTTGAACATGATCGGGGCTTTCTCTATACACAACGTGGGGCTATGCGACAAAACTGTTGGGGGATTTGCCACCTTCGTTGGGGAGGACTTTGCCTACCACGAGTTCCGGAACGTGTTGAGAAAAATCGTCGAACTGGAGCACAAGGCAGATATAGACTCCGAGAGGAAAAAGCAGTTGAAGCATTTCACAGACCAGCTTCAGTCAGCAAAGAAGCCGGGCAAGGTAAAGGAGGCTTTGGAGGAGCACAGGAGCCTCTACCCGAAAGAGATATTCACCAACGCCTATGATCAGCTCTTTTTCATCATCGATCTCCTCTTTAAATTTTTCCAGGGAAGCACGAGTAACATCGACTCGGCACTGCTTATTCAGGCAATGACCTTTGGCAACTACGGGGAGGAGAGTTACTACGGAAGCTACAACACCCGAAACATTGTAACGGGTGAGGCGGAGGTCAGCGGCCTGTTCTTCGTCAATGCCTTCGATGCGACTGTAACAAAAGGAAAAGATATACTCAAGCTCGACCCAGCCTACCTGAAAGACCTGAAGAAACTCGCGACCAACCTGGAGACGCATTTCAGAGAGATCCGCCAGATACGCTTCACCGTTGAAAACGGAACCCTTTGGATCATCGACCAGGTTCCTGTCCCCAACAAATCGGCACAGGCAGAGATCAAAACCCTGCTTGACCTGCACGCGAAAAAGGTCATCGATGACGCCTACGTCATCAATGCGATCAAGCCGGGGAGACTTGCGGAGATCCTTCATCCCGTCATCGACCTTGAAAGCACCGCAAAGCTCCCAGGGGTAAGCGGCGGAATCGCCGGAGCAGTAGGAGCAGCCCGTGGAAGGGTGTACTTTTCGACCGATCGGCTGCTCAAGGCGTACAAGTGGGCAGCACAGTCGGGGGACGACACCGACCTTATTCTCGCAATGCCTGCTAGCTTCGCAGAGGATGTCAAGGCAATTGAGGTTGCAAAGGGCGTCCTCTCATCTGAGGGCGGGTATGCATCGCACGCCCCGGTGGTGGCCCGCAGCCTCGGAAAGATTTCGCTTGTCTACCCCGACATCAGGTTCGATAAAAACTCCATGAAGATCGGCAACAGGACGGTGAAGGAAGGTGACTATATCGCCCTGAACGTCCCCTACTATGAAACACCAACGATCTACTTCGGCCAGGTCAAGCTCATCATACCCTCTCCGGAGGGAAGCGGCCTTCTGGAATTCCTCCAGATAGTCCAGAGGAATCTTGGGGATTTCGATGTCCATGCCAATGCCGATCAGCCGAAGGATGCAGATCTTGCAAAGATGTTCAAGGCCAAGGGCATCGGGCTTTGCCGAACCGAGCACATGTTCTTCGATGAGAAGAGGATCGACACCTTCAGGGCAATGATAATAGCCGGTGACAGAGAGGAGCGGGAGAAGGCGCTTGCGCATCTCAAGGAGATGCAGGTTGCAGACTTCTACAAGCTCTTCAAGATCATGGAGGGATTTCCCGTTACCATCAGGCTGCTTGATGCACCCCTGCACGAGTTCCTCCCGCACACCAAGGAAAGCATGTCAAAGTTCATCGCCTTCATGCAGAAGAAGTATCCGAAGCTCACCGGGGATGAGATACGCAGGCGGGCAAGTCTCCTTGAGGAGTTCAACCCTATGCTCGGGCATCGGGGCATAAGAATCGCCATCTCCTATCCCGAAATTTACAACATGCAAACACGGGCGATATTCGAGGCGGCCTACAGCCTCAAGAAGGAGGGGATCGATGTAAAACCTGAGATCATGATCCCCATCGTCATGAACGCCAACGAGATCAAAACGATGCGAAACGGCAAACGCATAGAGGGGAAGGCAATCATTGGAATCCGCGATATCGAGCGGGAGGTGCGTGAAAGCTTCAACTGTGAACCGATCGACTACAGGATCGGAACGATGATCGAGCTCCCGGCGGCAGCCCTTCAGGCCGATAAGATTGCCCGATACGCCGACTTCTTCAGCTTTGGAACAAACGACCTCACCCAGACCACGAACGGCCTCTCCAGGGACGACTTCAACAACTTCTTCTCCGATTATAACGAGTTCGATCTGCTGGAGAACAACCCCTTCCAGATCCTCGGAGAGCAGGTAAAGGAGCTGATAAGGCTTGCAGCGGAGAGGGGGAGGCTCACGAGGCCCGACATAGTCATGGGCCTGTGCGGCGAGCATGGGGCTGAGCCTGCGAACATCCCCTTCGCAAAGGAGATCGGGCTCAATTACGTCTCCTGCTCCCCCTACGGCATCCCCATCGCAAAGCTGGCCATCGCCCAGCTCAACCTGCAACAGAAAGCCTGATCAAATCATTTACGGTAGGTCAACCGTCCCGATTGGCCGAAGCTCAAACTCAGTACCTGCTCAGATTTTCTCAGAATCGTCACTGGTTGTTCGTCCTGTACACCCGCACGGTTCCGCCGGACTTGCCGCAGAGCAACCAGAGGTA
>CAZPCG010000277.1:0-3756 GCA_964584875.1 uncultured Spirochaetota bacterium | reverse complement strand
GCTACGCTCGCCCTCTACTTCAGCAAGCTCAGGCAGTCCAGGGCAGGCTCAGTTGTGTACACACACCGAAAGTATGTGGGAAAGCCCAGGGGGTCGAAAGAGGGGTATGTTACCTACTACAAAAACAAAACGAAACATATTGCCCTTGATGAAAGCCTTCTACAGAAGCTCATGGATTCCAAAACACCTCTTGGGGATATTTAAGTTCTTAAAAGTAGTCAGCAATTATTTTGTATGCATCGGAACTGAACGATATTATAATAACGGTACTATAATGTAATTGAATGTTCAATAGTGAACCTTTGTTCTAAAGAGGTGACAGTGTGGTATTAAGTAGTGAAAAGCACAGGCTGCTATATAGAATCGCTCAATCATATTATCTTGATGGATTTACACAGCAACAAATAGCCAGGCGTTTTGGCCTTTCAAGACCTAAAATTTCGCGCTTGTTGCAACTGGGCCGGGATGCAGGTGTTATCAACATTAATCTTGCTCCTCCCCCCAGCGGCATGGCTGATCTTGAACGTGAACTGGAAAAGAAGTATGGTCTGGAAGAAGCAATTGTGGTCTCAGTCAGCAACCCGCAAAACCTTGCCAGCGTTGCGCGTGAGCTTGGACCAGCTACAGCGGAGTGCCTGGTTCGTTCAATTCATGGTGATGAGATTGTGGGAATAACATGGGGAACCACCATGCTTGCGGTTGTTGATGCTTTACAGTTCAAGTTCTTACCCAACCTCACCATTGTGCAAATCATGGGCGGTTTGGGACCGGTGGGTGAACTGGAACATTCAACTCAACTGGCCCAACGTGTAGCTCAGAAATTTAATGCCAAACTTAAGTTAATACTGGCGCCGGGGGTTGTTTCATCCCGGGAAGCAGCGTGTGCACTTAAGTCAGACAACCAGATTGCAGAAACATTAGCGCTGGCCTCAAGGTCTGATATAGTCATTGTGGGCCTTGGAGTGCCATCGTCTGACGCAATCCTCTTGCGTGATGGCAACATTATTACCCAGAAAGACTTAAAAATGGTGAAAGAGGCAGGGGGCGTTGGGGATCTTGCCCTGCGTTACATTGACACCTACGGAGCGTCCCTCGATTTAGAGATCAACGACCGCATCATAGGGTTAACGCTTGAACAGATCAAAGCAATCCCCAGAGTCATAGGTGCCGCTGGAGGGGAAGCAAAATACGAGTTGATCCGTGCAGCATTGCGTGGGAAGATACTGGACGTTCTGGTAACAGACCATGCCACCGCTAAGGCCTTGCTGATTGAGAAAGATCAGGAAATGGAGTAAGAAATGGCTTGCGTTCTGAAAAAGGAGGCGGTTACCAAAACCAGAATGGACAGCTTTCACGAGCGCTACGGAGCTATAACCACAGGGGCTACCTAAAATTGTAATTCCAGCCTGGAGCACTTATTATCCCTTGCTGGTCCTGCAGGTTATATGGCAACATGCACACTCTCTTTCGAAACCCTGGGGGTTACCTCTGGGTGATGCCTTTGAGGGCTAACAGTGTATGACGGAAAAACCCTGAAAGGAGAAAACGCCATGACAGACTATCTCTTAGGAATTGACTATGGAACAGGTGGAGCTAAAGCCTGCATTATCAATACCCAGGGAGATGTCTTAAGCTTTGCCTTTGAAGAGTACCCGTTTATCCATGAAAAGCCTGGTTGGTCGGAACACGATCCGGTAATTTATCTGGAAATCGCCTGCCGCCTTATCAAAGCCACCATCGCCCAGGCCCATATCAACCCCGGGGAGATCCGTGGTATTGCGGTTTCTTCCGCTTTGCCTTCCATGGTGATGGTAGATAAGGAGCACAACCCAATCCATCGGGCATATAACTTGATGGACCGGCGCGCCACAAATGAGGTTACCTGGTTGAAGGAGAACATCGGAGAAGAAAGAATATTTAAGACCTCAGGGAACAGAATTGAGGACCACCCCACGATAGTCAATTTGTTGTGGGAGAGAAATAACCGACCAGAGTCTTTCAAGAGAATCTATAAAGCGCTCACTATCGATGGTTTTATCACCCTCAAGCTCACCGGTAAAGCGGTACTGAATTATTGCGCGGCAGCATTCTATGGTGTCGCCTACAATCTCCTCCAGGAAAAGTTTGATAAGCAACTACTGGAGGAGATAGGCATAGACCCTGACCTCTTCCCTGACCTCTTCAGGTGTGAGGATATTGCCGGTGAATTAACTCCCGAGGCTGCAGCTGAAACAGGGCTTGTGCCGGGTATCCCCGTCGCTGTCGGGCAGGTGGATTTCAATGCCAGTTGTATTTCTGCCGGTGTCATTGAGGAAGGCGACATCATGAGCAACCTCGGCAGTGTAGGTAATTTCGGAGTTATCCACAAGAGCACCGACTTTATACACTCGCCTGTGGGCTATGCTATGATCAACCTTGCCTTCACCATCGATTCCCAAAATACCTACATCACTATACCTTCAACGACAACTGGTGGACAATCTATCCGCTATCTCCGCGACAGATTCTCCCAGTTAGAGATAGAGGTAGAGCGACTCCTTGGAGTAAGTTCTTATGATCTGCTTAATCTACAGGCAGAAAAGTTACCCCCTGGAAGTGAAGGTCTTATCATCCTTCCTTTTTTGATGGGGGAGCGCACTCCAATCTGGGACGAATATGCCAGGGGTGTGATCTTCGGCCTTTCTATGCGTCACACAAAAGGACATATCATCAGGGCTATGATGGAGGCTGTCGCCTATGCCCTTTATGACTCATACCGTCTGATCAAAGAGACAGACCTCAAGATCAACTATCCCATCGTATTTCATGAAGGTGGAACAGTGAGCCAGCTTTGGCGCCAGATCATCACTGATGTTTTCAACGTACCGACAGTGCTGGTAAAACGGAGAACCGGTGCACCCCTGGGAGATGCCATTCTGGCCGGTGTAGCCACAGGTATATTTAAAGACTTCTCGGTGGCGAAAGAGTGGGTTGAGTACATCGAGCCTGAGGAGCCCAGCAAGAAAAATCATGAACGGTACATGGAGTATTTTAGCCTTTACAAGCAACTGTACGAACACGTAAAAGAGGATTTCAAAGAACTGGCACGATTAAGGGATATATCGATGTGAAAACCATCCTCTACCCATTATAGGTATCTCATTAATTTTAAATGCAGCAGAAAGTGCCAGTGTGACTGTCACTACAATAGATGGCAGAAACAGGTTAAATCTGAGGAGGAGGACAGATGACCGGAAATAAACTGAAGTTCAGTTATTTTCAACTTACCTTCGGGCAGGAGGAAGCTTATTTACACCCTGAAAAAACTTATGAGCGACTTAAAAAATACGGTTACGATGCCATAGAGATCACTCCCCCCAAGGGACGATATGGACTGGGTGTGAAGATGGAAGATTATCTTGAAATTCATAAAAAATTGAAGGTCAGTTATGGGTTGGAAGTATCCTGCATCAATGAATGCTGGGGAGAAGAGTGGGATCCCTTTTCACCCACCTATAAAACCTTGACCGAATCGAGAACGGCGGACCTGGCTGTTTCTGAAACCAGGTCTTCTATCGATTTCGCCGCTGAAATAGGCGCTCCCCTTGTTACTGTAGCAGTGGCCATTCATGAAGATATTGGAAAAGATAAGGTGGAGGAGTGCACATCCGTGGCGTTGGATGCCTTGCAGCGCATGGCGGATTATGCGAAAAGTAAGAACGTTCATTTGGTGCTTGAGGCTACCAATCATTTGGAGATGGGAAAGTTCATCAACAC
>CAZPCG010000276.1:0-3759 GCA_964584875.1 uncultured Spirochaetota bacterium | reverse complement strand
CAGATTCATTGTTGAAAGGGGGGGTATGTGTTATACCGACCGATACTATCTATGGAATAGTTGCCCTGGAAGAGTTTGGTAATGCTGTGCGGAGGGTCTACGAGGTAAAAAAAAGGCTCATCGATAAGCCCTTCATCAGGCTCATTGGGAGTGTTGAGTGCCTCAAGCGCTACACGGAGCAGGAACTTCCCGGGGAACTGGCGGGGTACTGGCCTGGCCCACTTACCATCATCTTCAGGGGGATAGAGGGAGGAACGGTTGCCATAAGGCTTCCCGACGCCCCCTTTCTCAACAGGCTCTTTACCCATCTGGGGAACAGGGGAATCGTTGCGCCGAGCGCCAACCTCAGCGGTGAGGAGAATATATTCGATTGCAATGACCTCGCAGAGGCTTTTTCCGGGCTTGTGGACACCATTGTCTGTCTCAGTGGCGGGCATTTGCTGAGGAAGCCATCAACGATAATCGACATCTCGGGACCTCGCTGGAAGATCATCCGGGAGGGTGCTGTAGATATAAAGCTGTGAGGGGAGATTGAAAGTTAACTTGCTTATTTTTCCAATTATTATTCAAAACTCGACATTTGCTCTAATAGTTAAGAAATCTATAGTTGTATCTACCCTTCTGGATAAGCATACAGTCATATCCTGTCGAATCTGCCAGAACCTCATCGATGTTCCGTCGATCGCTGAAAAGGTAGTGCTTCCTTGCCTCAATACGGGAGAATCCCCCCTTCATCTTCCTTGAGATGATCCCCCGTTTGAGGAATCTCTTTCGGGAGCGGATAAAGATCTTCAGACAGAAATGGGGAGACAATCTGTTCCATGGCTCGGATTTGAGCAGAAGGTAGTTCCCCTCAACTATGTACAGATCAACTTCCCCATTCACCAGTATGCCCTTTTCAACCGGTTCGTGCAGGCTTCGTGAATAGAGGGGCCAGTAAAATACCTCTCCGGATCTCAATTTTTCCATACATTCCATAAGATGTGGTGTATTATAGGTTTCTTTTGCACCCTTTATGTCGTAAAGGGACACTTTCATTTTTCCAATACGGGTCGTATGTGCCATAAGATCGCTATTTTTCCTGTGGAAGCCGTCCAGGGGGAGCACCAGAGCGTTGAGATGCCGTTTTTTAAGGAACCCCTGCAACACCAGTGCAATTGAGCTCTTACCGCTGCCCGGTGGCCCGGCTATGGCAACAACAGGGCGAGTATTCGAGCGGCGTATGCAACTTTCAACGATTCGATCGACGACTGCCGGGAATGTTTTCCGTAATGTTTTCTCGGTGTACCCGATCGAGAGGTGGAGGTCAGAGTCCACGATTTCAAAAGATACCGGTCTTCGTATGCACAAAGCAGCATCCATCCTTCTACTGGTATGGTGAGGGATAACGTACAGTTTGTTGACTTTCAAATTTATTTATTTTATTATTAGTCCGTGAAGACAATAAACGCAAAAGAAATGGAAGGGATTCGGGGGATGATTGGAGGAATGCAGGGTATCATCCAGAGGTGCAGGAGGTGGAGGGTGGCTGAAGTGATGCCCCTTGACTTCCAGAAGATCGGGTTTTTCAAGAAACTGATTGACGAATACAGGACATCGCTTAAGCTTCCTGAAACAGAAGAGTTCATCAACAAGATTTTAAACAGACCTGCGGCTTTTCTCGTTACAAAGGCCTTCCACGGGCTCGGACAGGGACCGAACCTGATCACCCTTTTCTCCCTCCTGTTTGGCGGCTCATCTGGTTACTTCTTCGCGAGGGGCGAGCATCGTTCTTTTCTGCTTGGAGCGTTGCTGCTTGAGCTTATGATCATCTTTGACTGTGCTGATGGCCAGCTTGCAAGGCTTACGGGAAAGAGCTCCCAGTTCGGCAAGACGCTGGACGGAATGGCTGATATGATTACCCATTTCTCCATATTCTATGGAGTTGCATTTGCGCAGTATCGGGAAGCTGGAAGCGTGGTACCATTTGCACTGGCATTTGCCGCCCAGCTCTCTATGTATCTCCATATCATCTTCTTTGATCACTTTAAAAATGTTTTCATCTATGTGACAAAGCCAGGATACCCGGACAAAACCGTAAAGCTTGACGCATTGAAGGAGCAGATCAAAAAGTGCAGGGAGGACGGTCTCAGAATAAGGGCTATGGCAGCAAAGCTGTACTACTGCTTCTACAGGATTGAATTTGCCATTGTCTCGGCAGGTTACCTGCCGCTTGCAAACAACTTTTACGAGCTTGTCCCTGACCTTGAAAGGATAGATCGATCCACGAGGGAGTTATTCTACGGGGAGATGAAGCCTGTGATCAAGGTATGGGCACTCATAGGGGATACGATTCACCTTACGATATTTGTCGTATGCGGCTTCCTGGGGAGAATAGCTCTGATCTTCCCTCTACTGCTCATCTACACCAACGCAGTGATGCTTTTTGCACTCTTCCTCCAGAGGGCAAAGTTCAGGAAACTGAAGCTTGAGAGGGAATTACTCTGGCAGGAAAGGTTTGACTGAGCATTCCAGCGAATGCGTTCCCACGAAGAATTCCAGCATTGCATTCCAGAGAGACAATTTCAGCCCTTTAACAGAGCCACGGCGGTTTCTACTGTTCAGTTTTTCTCTTTTTCTTGAGTGCTTCGAACTCCTTTATAAGCTCGTCGATCTTTGCGTTGAGTGCATTGAGCCGCTCGAGGTTCGGGTTTAGTGTCTTCTTAATCGATTCTGTGACGGTCTTTCCTGCATCCTCAAGCCTATGAAAGGCTCTGGTAATGAAGAGGTCACGCTCCTCTTCCACCACCTCTCCCCTCTTTTTAAGCTCGTTGAATACCTTTTCGATGTCCTCCTTTTTCAACCTGGTTAAACCGATCCCTGCACGAAAGATCTCTTGAAGAATACTCTTCATGTTTACCTCCTTGAGATTTTAGATTTATTTTATTGCCCCTGCCACAAGGTCGCCGACCTCGGATGTTGTGAATCCCATCTTACCGGCTTCCATGCTGCGCATCTTCCCTACTGTTTTAATGATCGCCTGCTCGAGGGAGCCCGCCGCTCTCTTTTCCCCCAGAAAATCGAGCATCATCTGGGCTGCTGCAATCGCTGCTATGGGGTTAATGACGTTTTTACCGGTGTATTTCGGTGCGGAGCCGCCTATAGGCTCGAACATCGAAACCTTAGCCGGATGGATGTTACCCCCTGCGGCAACCCCCATTCCACCCTGGATCATTGCGCCGAGATCGGTGATGATGTCGCCAAACATGTTTGTGGTAACAATAACATCAAACCACTCAGGGTTTTTCACCATCCACATGGTGATGGCATCAACGTGGGCATAATCGGCAGTTATGTCCCGGTATTCTTCGGCAACCTCATGAAATACCCTGTCCCACAGGTCATGGGCATAGGTGAGCACGTTCGTCTTTGCGCAGAGGGTGAGCTTCTTTTCTTTGTTCCTCTGCCTCGTGTATTCAAAGGCATAGCGAATGCAGCGCTCAACCCCCCTTCGGGTGTTTATCATCTCCTGAATGGCAACCTCATCGGATGTTCCTTTTTTTAGAAAGCCCCCGGCGCCGGCATAAAGCCCCTCGGTGTTCTCTCGCACCACAACGAAATCGATATCCTCGGGCCTTTTGTTTGCAAGTGGCGTTTCCACACCCGGATAGAGCTTCACAGGCCTGAGGTTGATGTATTGATCCAGGGAGAACCTGAGCTTTAACAGAATCCCCCTCTCGAGAATACCTGGTTTCACATCGGGATGCCCTATCGCTCCCA
>CAZPCG010000275.1:1564-3783 GCA_964584875.1 uncultured Spirochaetota bacterium | reverse complement strand
GGCTGACGCTCAATCCCTTTTCAACACATGCGTAGATGGCGGATTCGTTGATCTCTATGCCCTGCCCCTCTATATTCCTCTCCTTCACCAGGTAGTGCAAGAGCGTTCCCTCCCCGCAGCCGAGGTCAAGGACCCTGCTGCCCCTAGGAATGATGGAGGCGATTATTCGGTGGTCGAGGCGTTCAAGGGTTTCAGGCATAGCTCTCTGTGTTGTTCCTCCTGGTCCTCACATTCTCAAGGAAATGTCTGATGAGCCTCGTCTCTTCCTCGAATTCGGTGAGGAAGGCATCGTGACCGTAGTCCGAGGAGATTTCGCAGTAAGTAACGTTCAACCCGTTCATCTTCAGGGCCTTCACGATCTCCTTTGATTGGTAGGCAGGATAGAGCCAGTCCGAACTGAAGGCGATCACGAGGAACTGCACATCCTTCACATGCTTGAGGGCCTGCACCAGTTCTCCATCCTTTCCCAGATCGAAGTAGTCCATCGCCTTCGTGATGTAGAGATAGGAGTTTGCGTCGAACCTCTGTATGAAGCTGTCGCCCCGGTAGCGGAGGTACCCCTCTACCTCGAACTCCTGGGTGAACACGTATCCGTACTCCTTCTTTTTGCGAGAGCGCCCGAACTTCTGCTCCATGCTCCTGTCGCTCATGTAGGTTATGTGGCCGATCATGCGGGCAACAGAAAGGCCGTTTGCAGGAGAAGAATCATTATCGTAGTTGCCCTCCCTCCAGTTCGGATCGGCCATGATCGCCTGCCTGCCCACCTCATCGAGTGCAATCTGCAGCGGTGAATGCCGGTGAGTTGCTGCAATCGGGATGCAGGATGCAATCCTGTGGGGATAGGATACGGCCCACTGCAGGGCCTGCATGCCGCCTATAGATCCGCCAGAGACGCAGTGAAGCCTGGCTATACCCAGATGGTCTATCAAAAGCCGCTGGGCATTGACCATGTCTGCGATTGTGACAATGGGGAAGGATAGCCTGTATGGTTTTCCAGTTTTCGGGTTTATTGAGCCTGGTCCTGTGCTCCCCTTGCATCCTCCAATTACGTTTGAACAGATGATGCAGTAGCGGTCGGTGTCGAAGGCCTTTCCGGGGCCGATTGCCCCATGCCACCAACCCGGCTTTTTCTCCCCTTTGTGGTAGCCTGCTGCATGTGCATCGCCACTGAGGGCGTGGCAGATGAGTATTGCATTGTCGTTTGCGCTGTTCAGGGTCCCATAGGTCTCATAGGCAAGCACCAGCTCCTCGAGTACCGCCTCGCTCTCGAGGATGAGAGGTTCCCCGTGTTGGTAGTACTTTGTTTCAACAATGCCTATCTCCTGCTCCATCCTTTCCTCTCAAGCTCCGTTTCGTATCTTGAACAGGAGGCGCAGAGTAAAATCTCCCTGCGCCAGTCCCTGTAGGATTTAAAATAATAGCAATCTTACAATATTGCTAAAGTTTTTTTAATGGTGTAGAAGAGTTGGTTGGGTGGTTCACAGCTTCTTGTGGCAGAACCACCAGTCGTAGCAAGCATACTGCTTCTGGCGCACCTGTGCTGTTTTCAGGTCGAGCGGTGGAGGCACGATCACCTCATCCTTCACCAGCTCGTTGTTTGGCCAGTTAGCCGGTATGGCGACACCGTTGTGGTCGGAGACCTGAAGGCCCCTGATGAGCCTTAAAAGCTCATCCATGTTCCTACCCATCTCCTGGGGGTAGTAGAGTATGGCCCGTATCTTGCCGTTGGGGTCGATGACGAATACCGCCCTCACCGTGTTTGATCCCCTTGTGGGGTGGATTAATCCGAGGATGTTTGCCACCTTTCCCATTTCATCGGCAATGATGGGGTACTGGATCTCGACCTTGAGGTTCTCCTTTATCCATTCTATCCATTTTATGTGGGAGAAAACCTGATCGATGCTCAAGCCTATGAGGTCACAATCCAGTTTCTGGAACTCATCGTAGCGCTTCTGAAATGCGACAAACTCGGTTGTGCATACGGGTGTGAAGTCTGCCGGGTGGCTGAAGAGGATGAGCCATCTGCCCTTGAAGTCGTCAGGTAGTGTCTTTTCGCCGTGGGTTGTGTCAACGACGAGCTTGGGCAGCGGTTCTCCAATGAGCGGGATTCTTCCTTCCATTGCATTCTCCTTTGCATGTTGCGTTGTGGTGTTCGTTCGCACTGCAGTCCAGAGCGTAAAGTTTTGGAATTGTAAAATATATTTGTTACAATTTAACAA
>CAZPCG010000275.1:0-1554 GCA_964584875.1 uncultured Spirochaetota bacterium | reverse complement strand
AGTCAATGAAAAAATTAAAAAAGCAGCAGTATACTTAATTTAAGGGAAATATGGAAATATGGTAGCAGTATACTTAATTGAGGATTAGCACAACATCGCGGACACTTTTTAGTCCTACCAATATGTGCACCACACCGTGGACTCCCCCTGGGAGGAGTCGCAAAAACTTAGTGATTCGAATTTGCAAGACATCATGAAAATAAGGTAGCAGTATACAAAATGTGCGATGCGCAATAATTCCTTGTGGAGTGATGAATATCCGGCGGACAGGGCGGCTCAGCAGAGAGGGTAGCTCATGAGACAGGGCTGCTCAGGGGACAGGGCTCAGCGGACAATACCCATCCTGTTAGGGGGCCAGTAGCGGAAAAGCGCCTTGCCGTATATGTTGTACCGCTCGACGAATCCCCAGAACCTGCTGTCGTTCGATCGATCCCTGTTGTCACCCATCATGAAGAAGGAGTCTTCAGGTACGATCACTGGCCCGTAGAAGTCCCTGTTGCTCATGAGGCTGTCGCCTGGTGGTATGATTTCCGGGTCGGCATGATACTCCGGCCACCATCCGTGCAGGGGTTTACCATTCACGTAAACCTCTTTGTTTATGATCTCTATCTCATCCCCTGGAAGGCCGACGCACCGCTTGACGTAGAATTTTGGCTGGGGGTCTATGTTAGCGAACCCGAGCGTGAGCGTATAGACGATCGGGGTGAACATCTGAATGATGATGTTGGGCGGGTCATAGTAGGGAGCAAGGAAAATGACGATGTCCCCCCTACGCGGGTCGCGTACCTCAGGCAACCTCCTCTTCGTGAAGGGGATCTTTGAGCCGTAGATGAACTTGGAGGCGACTATGAAGTCACCGACCTCTATCGTCGGTATCATCGAACCGGTCGGGATTTTGTACACGTCCACAATAAAGGATTTGATGAACAGCGCGATGACGAGGGCGAATAGTATCGCTTCGATATTCTCCCTCAATTTGCTCTTCTTCTTTTTCTGCTTTTCTTCTTCCATAGGCCCTCTTTAAAATATCAGCCGATCTGCGTCTTCGAGTTATCAGATTAAAATAATACACCACCAAGGTCCATACAATAATTATTTTTCTGTAGCCTCCTGCTATAATGTTCCTGGTGGAATTTATTATAGATAAAGAAAGAAATTATGCTATAATATTATCTGGAGCACAGATCAGGAGGGTAGTTTTGGCTGAAATACGGAGCAGGGAAATCACAAACCCTGAACGGATACGCAGGATAATAGGGATACTGCGTCTTGACGGCAGGGAGATCGAACTCCACATTCCCCAGTACATCGAGGTTGCAAAGATCTCAAACACCACGCAGGACTTCTTCACGGTGAAGATCACCGATTCTTTCATAGATTACCACGATGAAGATCTCGAAATGGTGTTGATCAGCTTCGTGTTTTCCGGGATAGAGCTTTTGGGGAAATGCAGCATTGTGAAGCTTTCCGACAACGCACTCACCCTCGAGTATCCCCCGGCCCTTGAAAGCAGGAGCAAGAGGCGGTACCCGAGAGTCACCCTGGGCAGGAAGC
>CAZPCG010000274.1:0-3803 GCA_964584875.1 uncultured Spirochaetota bacterium | reverse complement strand
GGTGGGCCATCCCCCGCGCAGAGCCGCCGCTGAGGATAAGGCCGACCACCGGGCCAGCAGTTTCATTCTCAGTGTAGACTGTGCTGTTCATGGTTGTTAAAAGCTTCTGGTAGGGATTATTACTGCACGCTCAGAGTTTTGTTTGTCTCAACATCAATAATATAATGAAAAGACCGGTACGGGTACATCCACCGGTTTCAATCGGATGAATTCCCTGTTATTCGGTGGCCACCTGCTTCGTTACAGGAACAGTAAGCCTTAAAGGGATGTGCTGCCGACCAGTGCCCCTGTTACGGGAAGCCTTGTGTAAAGCTCATTTTCAATGAATGTATTAACCAGGTTGGGGTCAAACTGTAACCCCTTTCCCTTTTGCAACTCGGAGATGGCGATGCCCAGGGATAGAGCTTTACGGTAAGGTCTTGTGGAGGTCATCGCGTCGAAGGCGTCGGCAGTCGCTACGATTCGTGCCGACAGTCCGATTTCATCCCCCTTTATGCCGTCGGGGTACCCGTTCCCGTTGTACCATTCGTGGTGGTTCCTTACGATGAACAGGCAGGGTTTGAAAAACTCCACGGTTTTCAAAATATTTTCGCCGATGATAGTGTGCAGCTCGAAGCTCCCCCGTTCCTCCTCGGTGAGGCTGGTTTTCTTGTGGAGCAGGCTTTCTGTGATGCCGATCTTGCCTATGTCATGGAGGAGGGCGCCGTACTCAAGGACCTCTATATCCTCTTTTATCATTCCAATGTGATGTGCAAGATGTGCAGAGAGGATTCTCACCCTGTTGCAGTGGCCTCTTGTGTAGGGGTCTTTTGCTTCAATCGTTTCCGCAAGGATCTTCACCGTTTCGAGGTTCGTTTTCTTCAATTTTTTATAGGCATCGATGAGCTCTACGGTTCTTTCCTCAACCTTCCTTTCGAGGGACTTCTGATACTCCAGGTTTTCGCGTGCAAGCCTCTCATTCTCAAGCTGTATCTGGCGGTACCGAAGGGCCTTCTTTATTGTCTCTACCAGGTGCAACTTTCTTACCGGTTTGACGATGTAGTCGAAGGCGCCCTTTCTCATCGTATCGATAGCGACTTCCAGGTCTGTCTGAGCTGTAAGCATGATCACAGAGATGAGCGGAAACTCCTCCTTGATTCTGGTAAGCACCTCAATTCCTGAAAGTCCCGGCATCCTGATGTCAAGGAGAATGCAGTCGGGTTCTGTTTTCCCTTCCTGAAGGAGAGATAGCGCCTCCGGGCCTCCCTCTGAAGAAATGACCTCGAAACCGGAGTTCTCCAGACTGATGCCCAGAACTTTCCGGATAGCCGGGTCATCATCGACAATGAGTATTTTTCCCATACTCTGATTCTGCATTGAAGGTATTTATCCTTTTCAGGATTTCAGTGAACCCCGGGATGATGAAAGGAACGCACTTTTTGTAATCGGCATAGTTGCTGAATATTTTTGGAAATAAGAAGAGGTCCTCAAAAAGGATGAGGAGAAAATTCATGCCCACCATGCTCGAGGCGATCAGGGTGAACTCCCTGTTTTTATATATCAGGATCAGAAGTGTGAGGGAGAAAAGAAACCAGAGAAACCCGGGGTGTCTCACAATACCGTAGGTCCCTCTTGTAAATGCACTGCGCCTTTCGGCAGAGCAGGGGGATTTTAATCCTATCTCAATAAAATCTGAGTAGATCAGGAGGAGGAAGAACAGCCCCGACCCTGCAGCTTTTGGATATAGAAAAGGAGAGAAACCGCCCTCTATTTTGTAGGAGAAGATGAGAATGAGTAGTGAAGAAAATATACCGCTGTAGCCGATAATTGAAAAAACCCTTGCCAGCTTTTTTTTGTGGTATACCTGGGATATATCGAAGAAAAAGAGGCATAAAAAACTTATTGTACAAATGATTATAATTCCCATATAATTAATTATAGGACAGTTTTCGATTTTTTGCCAGTATATTGCAGAAAAAAAATAATCATAGTACAATGAAAGTGCAATAAGGTTGGTTTCATGATATTTAACCTTTCGTCGTTTATCCCTGGTGTATCCTTCGCCCTCTATATCCTGTTTACCGTTTTTGGTTTATACAGGAGAGAGGGTGAAAAGATACACTGGATCTTTATATTTTATATGTCCCTCATGGCTTTGTGGGGCTTCGGCTCCTTTATGATGCATGCCAATACCCGCATTGCAACACCTCTCTTCTGGAACCGCGTCATGGTGTGCGGGATGCTTGGTGTTCCGATCACCGTCCTGCACTCCGTACTCGACCTTTTAGAAGCAAAAAACAGGAAGTATAAACTTTTTCTCTATGTCGGCTACCCGATCTACGCCTACCTCCTCTACCTCAACCTCAGGGGTTATATCGTAACAGACGCCTTTTTTATCGGCGAACATTTCACCTATAAACTTGGAGGCGGGGCTCCGATTGCGTACGTTCTGAGCTATCTATTTCTCATATTCGGAATAGCTGTCCTGTTAAGAGAGCTGTATAAAACGAAAAACGAGTACCTGAGGAAGAGCTTGAGATTGCTTCTGTACGGTCCGAGCATCATGCTGATCGGCGTGCTTATGAACCTTTATGAGCCGATCGGGAGATACCCTGTTGATGTCTTTACATCCACCATCAATGCCTTCATAATCTTCTACGTTATCTACAAGTACAGGCTGGTCCATTACTCGGCACTTGTAATCCGCGCCATCCTCTACTTCGTGCTCGTCGTCATCAGCGCTCTCATCTTCTACGGGATTATCTGGACCTCATCGAAGATGATGAGGCGCGTTCCCTTCGAGTACTCCTTTCTCCTTTCACTCTTCCTGGGCATGGTGGCTGCGGTTGTCTTTCAACCCCTGAGGACTGGAACCCTCTCCATCATCGAGAAGCTTTACTTTGGAAAGAGGATGGATTACTACAGGGGCTTGAAAACCTTCTCGGAGAGCCTTACGACAGTCGTGGAACTGAACCTGCTCGGAGAATCGACGGTGAGGAAGGTTGTAGACACCTTCGATCTTGAATGGGCATTGATGATGGTTCTGGACCATGCCTCCAGGAATTACAAGCTGGTATCGAGCCACGGGCTGCCAATCGAAAAGGGGGGCGAAAGAGGCATTTTCGTCCCCAGAAGCTCTCCCATCATCAAGAGCATTTCGAAGAAGAATGGCGCTCGTTTCGAATCACCCTGCCAGATCAGCATACCCCTTGAGACGGAGAGCGGGATGTTGGAGCTGGAACCGAGCCTTGTCCTGCCGTTAAAATTCAAAGATAAGCTGAATGGGTTTATCTGCCTTGGAAAGGGTAAGGAGAAGGATTACTACGACCAGTTTGATGCCGAAATACTTGAGATTCTCGGCGGGCAGTGCTCGGTGGCGCTCGAAAATGCGATCTCCTTTGAGAAATTAAAGCGGCAGCAGAAGAGGCTTCAGAATATGTACAGGGAGCTTGTAATAAGCAAGAACAAACTTGAAGCCTTCTTTGATGGGATAACAACCCCCATCTCCATACAGGACATAAACTACAACATAATAACGGTCAACTATGCGGCATCACGTTACTTCAAGAAATCCTTCAACAGTCTAATCGGGAAGAAGTGCTACAACGTGTTTTTCGGGCGCAACAGGCCGTGCGATAACTGCATGGCCCAGGATTCCCTCTATGCCCAGCTCCCCTTCGGGGTGGAGAAGGTGGATGAGAATACGGGAATGACCTTTTCTGTTCATTTCTACCCCATCAGTGTACCAGCAGGATCGGAGAAGATCTTCCTTGAATTTTTTCAGGACATCACCCAGCAGAAGCGGCTGCAGGAGGAGCTTATCC
>CAZPCG010000273.1:0-3809 GCA_964584875.1 uncultured Spirochaetota bacterium | reverse complement strand
GCATGGTGGACATCACAGGTAGCATCAGGGCGTTTTGCCACAGGCACGATCTCCTGCTCCCCGGGGAAAAGATCCTCCTCGCCGTCTCAGGTGGTCCTGATTCGGTGGCTCTTGCTCACCTTCTAGGCTGTCTTAAAGCTGATTTCGAGATAGAACTGTCAATTGCTCACGTCAACCATGGATTGCGGGAAGGCGATTCCGATGAAGATCAGCATTTCGTTGAGAAAATGGCCTGTGCTATTGGTATTCGGTGCTATTCAGAACGTGTGGATGTTGCTGGAGGGAGGAGGAAGGGTGAGTCGGTTGAAGAAGCTGCACGGCGATTTCGGTATACCTCCCTTGTGAGAGTTCTTTACAGGCTTGGCTACGATAAGATCGCAACTGGACATACCCTTGATGACAATGTTGAGACGATCATTTACAGGCTTTTATCGGGAACAGGACCGGGGGGATTTTTGGGAATGCTGCCAGAATCAAGCCCTGTCATTCACCCCCTCCTGTGTGTGAGCAAGGGTGACATACTCGCCTATCTGCATGCGAATGCCGTACCCTACAGGGTTGATAGAACCAATATAAGAACCGAGATAATCAGGAATAAAATTCGCCTCGAAGTGGTTCCACTGCTTCAGGGTATAAATCCTCAGTTCAAACGACACATGTTGAATTTTATAAAAATATTATCAGAGGAGAATGCCATTCTTGATGGGCTTGTCAGCGAACAGATGGAGTCGATTGTGCTGGATAAAACCGAGGATCGGGTTTCGTTGAATTATCCAGCTTTCCTCAAACTGGCTCTGGCCTTACGGCGGAGAGCAATTGTGAAAGTCCTTACGCATCTATATCCCGGAAAAAACAGCCTGGAGAGGTTTTACTTAGCCTTCAGGGTGCTTGAAAAACTGAGCACAGGGCAGTTCAGTGGAAATAAGGTTCTTTTCAGGAACAATTTGCTTGCGGTGAAGAAGGAGTACGACACCCTGGTTTTCACGAAAAGGCTTGTCGATACCGGGGGGAGAAAGTATCTTTACATTGTAAAATCCTTTGATAAACCTCTCTATATAAGTGAAATCGAAAAGGAAGTCGTTTTTTCCTTTACAAAGAAAGTGCGGAGCTTTGAGGGGTCGAAGCTGTTTATCGATTTTGGAAGAATCAAACCGCCGCTCTGCATTCGAAGCAGAAAGGAAGGGGACAGGATAAGGATACGGGGGGTTGGGACAAAAAAGATAAAAGACCTCTTTATCGACCATAAGGTGCCGCAGGAAGAGAGGGATAGTATTCCGGTTCTTGAATGTGAAGGGCGCTTGATAGGGGTTTTCTGCTCAACCTATGGGAAAGACAACAGGGTTGCTGAGGATTGCAGGGTAACGAATGAGACTGAAACCGTTCTTGTCTGTGAACTGAGGTAGGGGTAATTCACCCCTTTGAACGGAATGCAAAAATTTGAAAAAGTTTAAAATCCTGATTACGAAAGATAAGATCCAGAAAAAGGTAAAGGAGCTCGGTGCGGCTATATCACGGGACTTTACCGGCAATGACTGCATAGTTCTCATATGTAATCTTAAAGGAGCATTCATTTTTCTCGCAGATCTCTGTCGAAATATTACCGTACCAATATGTACCGATTTTATCGCGGTTACGAGTTACGAAGGCACTGAATCAACAGGGAACGTGAGAATTATAAAAGATCTCAAGATGAATGTCGGGGGGAGGGATATCGTCATTGTCGAGGATATTATCGATACAGGATATACCCTTGCCTACATCATTGAATACCTGAGGATCCATCACCCGAAGAGCATCAGGGTCTGCACATTGCTCGATAAGAAATGCAGGAGAAAAGTGGAAATTCCCATTGATTACAGGGGCTTTGAGATTGATAACAAATTTGTGGTGGGGTATGGATTGGACTATAATGAGCGTTACAGGGAGCTTGAGTTCATAGCGGAATTACCCCAGAGTAGAGGAATTCAGGGTGGATCAGAATAAAAAAGATTTTCGCAGCTTCAAGCCTTCGAACAGGCTTGCGCTCATTGCAATAATAGGGCTTGTGGCTCTTTTTCTCATGTTCATGTTCAACAAACCCAGGGAGAGCTACAAGGAAATCGATTACTCACATTTAATCCAGCTCATCAAAGAAGGTAAAGTTCAGCAGCTGAAAATAATCGAGAAGGACATTTACGGATACATATCGGGCGGTCAGGCCCCTCTCATATCCTTTCACACGATAATTCCATACGACGACCCAAATCTTATCCCCCTCCTTCTGGAGCACAATATCGAGTTCAAGGGGGGGGTGAAGAAAAACTATCCATTCCTGAATGCCCTGGTTGGTATTGTTCCCTGGATACTCATCTTAGGGATTTTCTGGTTCATAATGCTCAGGCAGATCCAGGGCACGAGCAATAAGGCACTCTCCTTTGGAAAGAGCAGGGCAAGGCTGCAGCCCGACTCTGCCAGAAAGGTGACCTTCAACGATGTTGCAGGTGTGGAGGAGGCCAAAGAGGAGCTGAAGGAGGTTATCGACTATCTCAGGGACCCAAACAAGTACACAAAGCTCGGGGCAAAGATCCCCAAAGGGCTCCTGCTAGTCGGTCCGACGGGTACAGGAAAAACCCTCCTTGCCAAAGCCATCGCAGGTGAGGCTGACGTACCCTTTTTCAGCATGAGCGGTTCTGATTTTGTTGAGATGTTTGTTGGCGTTGGCGCAAGCCGCGTCCGGGACCTGTTCGACCAGGGGAAGAAGCATGCCCCCTGCATCATCTTCATTGATGAGATTGATGCCGTCGGGAGGGTGAGAGGGGCCGGGTATGGTGGAGGTCATGATGAGAGAGAACAGACCCTTAACCAGCTCCTGGTAGACATGGACGGTTTTGAAGAGAACGAGGGCATCATCGTCGTTGCTGCCACAAACAGGCCTGACGTGCTCGACCCCGCACTACTCAGGCCGGGCCGGTTCGACCGCCTGGTTATTGTGGATATCCCGGATGTGAAGGGGAGGGAAGGCATTCTCAAGGTTCATTCACGCAAGATACCTGTGTCAAAGGCGGTTAATTTCAAGGTCATTGCCAGGGGCACTCCGGGATTTTCGGGCGCTGACCTTGCGAACCTCGTCAATGAGGCGGCCCTGCTTGCTGCAAGGAAAAACAAACGAAAGGTCGGGATGGAGGAGTTTGAGTTTGCCAAGGACAAGGTGCTCATGGGCCCGGAGCGGCGCAGCATCATCATATCGGAAGAGGAGCGGAAGGTGACTGCATACCATGAGGCGGGACATGCCCTCCTTGGAATGATGCTGCCCAATGCAGATCCGGTACATAAAATGACCATAATCCCCAGAGGACTTTCCCTTGGGCTTACCCAGAGCCTTCCAGAAACGGAAAAGCACAATCTGACAAAGGACTACATCTTCGACCAGATAACCCTTCTCATGGGTGGAAGGGTTTCCGAAGAGCTCGAATTCGGCTCGGGAGGGATAACAACCGGTGCCCAGAACGACATTGAGAGAGCCACGACCACTGCGCGGAGGATGGTATGTGAGTGGGGTATGAGCGAAAGGATGGGTCCACTGCAGTACGGACAGAAGGAAGAGCCTATTTTTTTGGGGAAGGAGATTGCCCGCCATAAGGATTACAGTGAGAAAACATCTCAGACCATTGATGAAGAGATCAAGACGATCATTCAAAAAGCTTATAAGAATGCCCAGAACATGCTGATGAAGAACAAGGATACGCTCGACAGTCTAGCAAACAGGCTTCTCGAAAAGGAGGTCCTGGACAGGAGAGAGATTGAGGAGATAGTCAGCTCGAAAAAGGGTG
>CAZPCG010000272.1:0-3819 GCA_964584875.1 uncultured Spirochaetota bacterium | reverse complement strand
ATCCTTAAGTGTTGTTTGGCCTTAAATAATTTAAATTATTAACGCACAAAGTTTGCAACAAAAAAATTACGATTGAAACAAAAAACCGGTTACAATCATCTATAAAGAATGATGTACCACAGATTTTCATTTCAATCAGGGTATTTCCAGTCCGGTCCTCTGTGTTTCCGCCCACCACTGGTGCTGATCTCAAATGATATTCCCAGTAAAGGCTCTGTATCAAAATAGTAGAACTCGCCCAGACCAAATTTACCACTCTGTATTACTGAAATGCCCTTCTGTTTAAAGTCCTTAATAACTTCCTGGCAATCATCTACGTATTCTTTTATATGGTGGAGGCCTTCGCCCCTCTTCTCCAGATGTTCATAATAAATGCTGGGCCCTTTCAGGGGCTGAATAATTTCAAGCTGTATATTGCCCAGCCATGTAAATGCTGCAAGAATAGACCAATCAGAGGGTTTTCCTCTATATGTACTATCTCTCATCTCCGGTGGAGCGTATTTATAAACATCCCAGGGCCCGGTTCCCAGGATTTTATGGTACTGTTTAACCGCCTTTTCTAAATCATTTACCACTATCCCTATCTGCATGATCTTTCTTTCATCCATTGTTCTTACTCCATTTTATATTTTTTATATTTGGTCGAGATTAATCCTGAGTAAAAACTTGCACGAAAAATTCTACCCCATGCTAAAATTGAAAATAGCTGCTGCCATTTTGCAGCTTTTGATAGTAGAGACTATCAAACTATATCATCGAATAGCACTTTTTACTATAAAAAAAGACGGCACGCCCCTTAAAGGAACGATGAAAAATGATCGATGTTGATGGAAGCATGGGCGAGGGCGGCGGCTCAGTAGTGAGGCTTGCCGTGGCCTTTTCCCTCCTATTCCAGCAACCTGTACATATCTATAACATAAGGAAGAACAGAGCCCAGCCGGGCCTCGGCGTCCAGCACCTTGCCGGAATAAGAGCGCTCCGGGAACTGTCAGGTTCCCTGGTTGAAGGGGCAGAGCTCCGTTCAACGGAGCTCACCATTTACCCGGGTAGAAGCTGGGCAGAGACCGCCACGGCCAGCATCTCCACTGCGGGGAGCATCGGACTTTTGACCCAGCAGCTCCAGATCGCCGCCTGCGGGTCAGGGACAAAAAAAATCACCATAGAAATTAATGGAGGCGCAACCTTCGGGAAATGGGCGCCAACAGAGCCCTACCTGAGGTCCATCACTTTCAGAATCCTTGCCATGATGGGTTACGGGATTGCAATAGAGGTGCAGCGGCACGGTTTCTATCCCAAGGGAGGAGCAAAGGCTATTATTACTCTAAACCCCCCTGAAAAGCTTTCACCGCTTCGATTGACTGAAAGGGGAGAGGTCGAATCCCTTACCGTCGAATCCCTCGCCTCCCACCATCTGAAGGGGAGGAGAGTAGCGGAACGGATGTTCGAAGGGCTTTCTGAGGCTTTGGAACGGGCATTGCCCGCTGCAAGGTTGAAGCCAGAAATAAGGTACGTCGATGCAGCAAATCCTGGCTGCGGCATTGCTGTCTCCTGTTCTACAAGTAAGGGAGCACTGCTCGGCGCCGATGCAATCGGGGAGCGGAGCTTACCTGCAGAAAAGGTTGGGGCCCAGGCAGCAGAGCGCCTTCTTGAGGAGATACGGTCACGGGCAACCTGCGACCGCTTCGCCTCCGACCAGCTCATTCCCTTCATGGCCCTTGCCGGGGATTCCACAATCGTAGTGCAAGAACTTACCTCCCATGCGAGAACAAACATTGAACTTGTCAGCATGTTTCTCGGAAAAAGATTTCAGGTTGAAAAACTGACCCGGGGGGAGGGATATATCCTCCAGGTGCCTTGAAGGAGTGTATGTTGTTTTTAATCGATAAAAAGATCGGCCGTACCTTTCTCAACCCTCCCAGGGCTTTCCCCTGAGGTCCCTCCAGGGCCCTCCCTCCCTGAAGGCCTCGGGGTTCAAAACTTTGGGCCTCGGGTCCTCAGCCTGGTCGAGCTGGAGCACCATCCACCTGGGATAGGGAGTTCCAGGGTCCGAGGCCCTGTCAAGGAGCGAAAAATCCTCTTCCGTGAGCTTCAGGTCGACCGACTTGATGTTGTCGATAAGGTGCTCGTTTGTTCGGGCGGCGATGATCACTGCGCTCACCATTGGCTGGGAGAGGAGCCAGGCCAGGGATACCCGGGCGGGGCTTACCCCGTGACGCCCCGCGATCTCCTTCACCGCATCGATCACCCTGTACCCCTTTTCGGTATCGAAAGGGACAAAACGGCCCACCTCGGCGAAACGGGTACCCCTGGGTGGCGGCGTGGAGCGGTCGTACTTCCCGCTCAGGAAGCCCCCTGCCAGTGGGCTCCACACTAGGATTCCTATATTATGGTACTCACAGAAGGAGACGAAATCGTACTCCAGCTCCCTCCCCACCAGGCTGTAGTACATCTGAGCTGTCACGAACTTCTCGAGGCCTTCCCTCTCCTGGATGCCCAGGGCAGTAGCCGCCTGCCAGGCAAGGTAGTTTGAGAAGCCTATGTATCGGACCTTCCCCTTGCGTACCAGGTCGTCCAGTGTCCTGAGTGTTTCCTCGAGCGGGGTGTTGCTGTCCCATCCATGGATCTGGTAGAGGTCCACGTAATCGGTCCTGAGCCGCTTCAGGCTGTCCTCGATCTCCCGCATGATGTTCACCCGGGTGGCGCCGCTCCTGTTGAAGTTCTCATCGCTCATGGGGAGCCTCACCTTGGTGGCGAGAACCATCTCCTGCCTTATGCCCATGAGAGCGTTCCCGAGCAGCGTCTCGCTCTCCCCCCGGCTGTAGACGTCTGCCGTATCGATGAAGTTGATACCGTGGTCCAGTGCGACCTTCAGCATCTCGTTTGTGGCCTTCTGATCAAGGTTCCCCATGTTCATTTTCTTCCCGAACTGCATCGAACCGAGAGCGAGCGCGCTCACGACGAGTCCTGTGTTTCCCAGTCTCCGGTACACCATTTCCTCTCCTCCATGGATGGATTCGATACATCAAAAACGTATATTACATATCGCAGGCGCTGATGAACCGGAAATAGTATATGCGAAACTGGAAGGCATGGCAACCTATTTCAAGAGGACCTTTTACCGTTTATATATCAAGGGATTGGAATATACTGAAAAACTTGACAGAAAGATTTATATTATCATTTAATCAAAAATGTAATCATAGGAAACAGTATGGTCCGCACACAAATTCAGCTAACAGAAGTACAATCTAAAACGTTAAAAGAATTGGCCCTATCACGGCATCTATCCGTTGCAGAGTTAATAAGACAGGCTGTAGATGGTCTTATTAAATCTGGCGTTGTTGTAGACATCGAAGAAAAGAGAAAAAGGGCAATGGATATCGTAGGCCGATATAGTTCAGGAAAACGTGATATTTCCAGAGAACACGATATACATCTTTCAGAGGCGTCCCGCAAATGAAAATCTTTCTGGACACATCAGCCTTTTTTGCATCGCTTGACAGAGACGATACAAACCATCAAAAAACAAAAAAATATGGAACAAGGATTTAAGTGTATCCCATAAATTATCTTTGTCATAGATTCTAATTGATAAGAAAATCGATAATTCACGTTTGTCCACCATTCAGAAATATTTGAAATTTCAAGTAAGGTCAGTGATTATGTGAAAAAATCCCGCATTTCTTACCTGCAATTTTCCCATATCTCTTCGTTGTAGACATTATGGGGAGAATCAGATCTTCAGGGGTGAAGCAGCAGTACCCCATCCTATCGCATTCCCTCTTGACCATCTTACACGACGTTCATATAATTATTTTT
>CAZPCG010000271.1:0-3821 GCA_964584875.1 uncultured Spirochaetota bacterium | reverse complement strand
GAACTTAGGCTGGAAGTACACTGGAAGGAAAGGCATGTTAAAGGAGCTTTACATCAAGAACTATGCCCTCATCGATGAATTGACAATAAGCTTCAGCGAACACCTAACAGTGCTATCCGGTGAGACCGGCGCCGGAAAATCGATAATTGTTGGCGCTCTGAGCCTCATACTGGGGGAGAAAGGCAAAACCTCGATGATCAGGTCTGGAAGGGATACATGCATTGTTGAGGGACGCCTTTTGGTTGAAAAAGACCATCCCGTTCACCGGTATTTAGAGAACAAGGGAATACTGCCCGACAGCGATGAGGGCGGGGAAGAGCTGGTACTGCGGAGGGTGTTGACCGTCGATGGAACATCAAGGAGTTATGTGAACGGCCTCCAGGTTAACATGAGGGATCTTGCAGAAATAACCGACATGCTCATAGATATCCATGGCCAGCATGAACACCAGTCGCTCCTGAATGTGAAGAATCACCTTCTGCTCCTCAATCAGTACGGGCAGCTCGCGGATGACCTTGTACGCTACCAGCAGCACTACAGGAGGCTTGCTGAACTGCGTGATCGGATAGCAGAGCTCACCCTTGATGAGAGGGAGAAGGAGCGGAGGATCGATATACTCAACTACTCCATCAATGAAATTAGCAGGGCGCAGCTCAGAGAAGGGGAGGATGAGGAGCTCGAGAAGGAATACAGGATACTGAAGCATTACGAGGAGATCGTTTCTTCAGCATCGGCAGCATACAACCATCTCAGGCTCAATGAGACTTCAGCTTTGGCCATGCTTGAAGGAGCAATTGATGAGCTTTCGAAGATAGGGGGATTCGTGCAGGACATCGAGAAGATGCTTTCAGACCTCAGCTCCGCAAAGATTCTCCTGGAAGAGAGCGCCCACTCTCTTCAGCACTATGCTGACAGCATCGAGTTTGAGCCGGGAAGGATAGACAGCATACTCTCACGCATTGAGCTCATCAAGAGCCTGAAGAAGAAGTACGGTGATACCATAGAGGAAGTGCTGGGGTACAGGGTGCAGTGCGAAGAGGAGCTTGATTCTCTTGTGTCCAATGAAAAGACCATACTGGACCTGGAGCGTCAGGCAGAGGAGGCGCTTGAACAGGCCAGGCGGTGTGCCATCGAACTGTCGGCACGCCGCCGGGTAGCTGCACGGACACTTGAGGAGAGCATCATGAAGGAGCTTTCTTTCCTGAATCTCGGGAAGGCAAAGTTTCAGGTGAACATATCGTACCGGGAAAGCGATGACGGGCCGGTAACAATTGACGGGAAGCGGTATGTCCTGACAACCTCGGGCCTCGACCAGGTGGAGTTCATGATCTCGACGAATGTCGGGGAACCACTCCTGCCGCTCAAGAACGTCGCCTCGGGGGGTGAGCTTTCGAGGATCATGCTTGCGATCAAGACCGTACTTGGAACGATCGATCCGATACAGACCTTTGTATTTGATGAGATCGATGCAGGGATTGGTGGAAAGGTTGGCTGGGCAGTTGGGAACAGGCTGAAGGAGCTTTCAAAGGCGAAGCAGATACTGTGCATCACCCATCTCGCTCAGATAGCCTCCAGGGGCACTCTGAACATTCGAGTCGAGAAGGTGAATCGAGATGGGAGGGCCATAACCGAGGTTCAGGAGCTTGGCGGCAGGGAAAGGGTTGAGGAGATTGCACGTATGATAAGCGGGAAGACGGTAACTGAGGCCGCCCTCCGGCAGGCCGATGAGATGATCGCAGAGGGGTGATGTGGGTGGAGCGGTAAAACTTCCATATATGCCCAGGGGTCGGTAAGATTCTATGCAGACACGCTTGAGCGGAATGGAGAAAAGAGCTTGAGATTTCACCAGAACATTTGTATTTTGAATGTGAAGGTGTATAATATGATTGTTGGGAGGAAAGGTGAGAAAGTACTGTATTGCAGTGATGATCTTTATGCTCCTGTTGCCTGTTTCAGCGGCATATACCCAGGAGCGGATACTTGAAATCTACAAAACCATCGCAGAGATGTCCAAAAAGCAGACTCCTTCCTCATACAGGGTAACGGTCAGCAACAGGAGCTTCTCAGACGCTCTCAGGGACCTTCCAGGGGACATCCTGACAGGTAAGGGGGAGCCTGCAGTTGTCATACAGTTTCAGAGGGGGAAAGGGGTAAAGATCATAATCGAGAATATTAAAAGCGAATATGCTTCACTTTTTTCAATTTATGAGGAATACCTTAAGTTTTCCGGCATTTCGAAGGTCCAGAATCCTGACGAGCTAAAGGCCATGCTCGACAGGGACAAACTGAGATTTTACAGTGAAGACGGCAATTCTGTCATCGTTCAGGCCTGGGACCCGGAAAAAGAAGAGAAGGATAACAACTATGCCCTGTTCACCTTCGACAAGAAGAACTGGGTTATCAATAAAGCGTTATACTTTCTGGATGGGAACCCTTATGTGGAGGTAGAAAACAGGTACAAGCTCTACGGCAAATACTACCTGCCGGACAGAATTGTTCTGACCAATCTTGCTGATAATACAAGCGAGGATTTTCTGCTCAAAGAATACAGGTTCGGTAATTGATCTCGTAATTGATCTCGTAATTGATCTCAATGAGGTAGATCAGGAGAATCTAAAGATGGGTGATATGCTCTATCCATGGCGATATTATCCAATACCTGTGGAAGATGTATACGGTCTTGGAGTTGCAGGGTTTTCGATCGAACAGTTTGAAGAAACACCAGTTGAAAAGGCAGAACGAAAGGCGGTACAAAAGGAAGATGCCGAGTATTCCGATGAGAGCGTAGGAAAAAACATAGATACTCAAGCCTAGCAAGGCCGGGATGGGCGCATGCCAATTGAAAAAGATAAAAAAAACAGGTTCACTCAGGAGGTCTCACATCTTAAAACGAAGGCAGACGAAATCAACCGGAAGATAAAGTACCTGGAATCGAGGAAAGATGAAGATGAAAATATCTTAAAGCTCGGCATCGCCTCACATTACATCGACCTCGTCTCGGTGTACTGTGCAATGACGGACCTGAGCCTCAATCTTCTCGGCTATAAGAATGAATCCTATCTCGATGTCGGGAGAAAGAGCATATATAAAGCCCTTATCGTTCTCGAGAGCATCGCATCCAATACGGTCGACATGCCTCTGGGTGAGAATTACGAATTGCTGCACTCCCTTGAGACGTTCCCTGACAGGGACCGCCTGAAGCTGATAAGGAAGCTCGGGTACACCATCTCACTGCTGGAAGACCGGTACGGGGAGGGTTCAAAGTGGAAGTGGAGCTTTGTGGAGATAGAGGGGCGGTATGCCGTTGTTACAAAGAATCTCTTTGATTTTCGCTCCTTCCAGGAAAAGAATGATCCTAACATAGATGGTTTCGATGAGCGGTACGATCACCTGCTCCTGGTAAAAGACCTCATGGTTAAATCAAGCAACCGCTACAGAGAGAAATATGAGCTTACCCATCACTCGATTGAAGACATGAAGAAGGCGATTGATTTTCTGCGAGCTTTGAAAAGGATACATATTCTGTTAAAAGAGCAGAACGAGGTGCAGAACATCACAAAGAGGATAGAGCTCTGGTCCCAGAAACTCGAGCAGGATATGAAGGCAAAGGAGGCCCAGGAGAAGATGAAGATACATGGTTCATCGGAGGGGCATAAGAAATAGGGACGACGCAGAGAAAACCTCTCAATCACTCACCTCAAAGGAAAATGCCGCTTTTCTGTACTAATTCTCGATACAACCCACCATGACCGCTGCTCAAATGGTAATCTGAAGCGTGATGGATTTGAAATGCCGTTTTTGCTGCCTTCAGTATTGCCCCC
>CAZPCG010000270.1:0-3825 GCA_964584875.1 uncultured Spirochaetota bacterium | reverse complement strand
GCTCAATAGCCTGGAGTCTTATATATTACAAATGTTGTCATTGCGAGCGAGGCGAGGCAATCTCAAATACTTAGATTGCTTCGTCGCCTTCAGCTCCTCGCACTGACCATTTATCTATCCCTGTCTATATCGAGAACCTTTCGTACCAGCCGGGCAAGCTCAACCGGATGAAAGGGTTTTTCCAGAAACGCCGTACCCTCTTCAAGGATGTTCTGAAAGAGGGTATGCTCCTGGAAGCCCGAGATGTAGATCACCTTAAGCCGGGGTCTCATCGACAGGGCCTTTGCGGCAAGCTCTCTTCCGCTCATCTTCGGCATCACCATATCGGTTATGAGCAGGTCGAAGGAGGTTTCCCTGCCGCCCAGATGCTCAAGGGCCTCTTCAGCAACCTGCGGAAAATATATCTTGAAGGTCGTTCCCTTTCCAGGCTCGCTGTACACCCATATGTGCCCTCCCATCTGCCTGACAATGCCGTATACCGTTGAAAGACCAAGGCCGGTCCCCTTTCCCAGCTCCTTCGTGGTGAAGAAGGGCTCGAATATACGCTCCTGTGCCTTTTTGTCCATGCCAACTCCTGTATCGCTTACCAGAAGCATCACGTACCGTCCAGGCCTAACGTCAGTATGGTTCTTGCAGTAGCTTTCATCAAGCTCCTGGTTCTGGGTTTTTATCGTGAGCTTTCCGCCGTCGGGTATTGCATCCCTGGCATTGACTGCAAGGTTCATGATGATCTGCTCGATGTGGGATTCATCGGCCATGACGTTCATCAGATCTTCACCCAGATCCGTCCTGAACTCGATATCTTCTCCTCCTCCTGAATCTTTTTTTCGAAAAGCTTCTGCGCCGTTATGTCAGCGAGCACGAGCACAGCGCCGATGAGATTACCAGCCTTGTCAAGCACTGGGTCAACCGACTCCTTAAACCACCGCCTTCTGTGTAGAAACACCATTGTTTCTCTCCGCCTCGAGCGGAGCATGCTGGTGAAGGGGCAATTCGATGATGCCCAGAAGGCGCCTCCCCTCATCGTCAAGTTTGCTCTCGTACTCTTCCTGTAGAATTGAAGAAAAACCACTTATAGTCCTCAGTGGGGTCCTCAGGTCATGGGAAACTGAGTATGAGAAAGCCTCCAGCTCCTTGTTCGCCTCGGCAAGCTCTGTAGCAAGCTTCCTGTACTGCTCCTCGCTTTGCCTTAGATTCTCCTCCACTTTCTGCCGTTTTTCAGTCATCTCATTGAAAGAGTTAGCAACCCTGCCGATCTCATCATTCCGCTCAACCGGTACTCTGTAGCCGAGTTCCCCATCTCCTATCCTCTCTACACCTTCAGTGAGTTTTGAAAGCGGAAGGGTAATAGATCTGGAAAGGAAAAGGGCAATGGCACCCACAACGACAGCAAAAATCAGAAAGCCTGCGGCAAGATTTCGTCTCAACCGGGTGAGGGGCTGTATGACCTCCCTCACGTCATGCCCGATCACGAGGGTCCAATCCATACCGGGTAAATTCCTGTAGGACACCGATTTCGAGTAGGAGAAGAGCTGCTTCCTCCCCCCCTTCTCAGCCACAAAGAATCCGCTTGTTCCCTCGATCTTTTTATAAAACTCTTCACCGGTCATGTCCTCTAGAAACCGGAAGGTCTTCGTCGAGAAGACCAGCCTGCCCCGGCTGTCGAGGAGGTGCAGGGTGGTTGTTTTATACCCCTTATAAAATATTCCCACTTCGCTAATTATTTTTTTTACGTCCACAGCAGCCTTGATAACCCCTGAAAACTCTTTATTTTCATCCTCCACCTGGACGCAATCGAAATCACGTGCATCCCGGCGCTCTCATCGAACTCGACCTCGCTGATATAAACACCCATATCTCTAGCAGCTTGCCACCAGGATTCATCATTCTACCTTTGGTACCAGTTTCACAGGAACTTTATTAACTTCCCATTTTTTTCATTTTTTTATATTTTTATAAAAATATAGCTATCAGCTACTATTAATCTCACTCAATAAAATTTAAGGGGTGAAAGATGAAGGGAAATGAAAAACTGATTGCCACACTGAACTCGCTTCTTGCCGACGAGCTCACGGCCATCAACCAGTACATGGTGCACTCAGAGATGTGCGCAAACTGGGGATACGACAAGCTCCACGAGCACTTCGAGAAGCGGGCCATGGATGAGATGAAGCATGCCGAAAAGCTCATCGGGAGGATGCTGTTCCTGGAGGGAACGCCAGTTGTAAGCGAGCTTAAGAAGATCAACATCGGAGCAGATGTGCCAAAGCAGCTTTCACACGACCATGCCGCAGAGGCTGAGGCTATCAAGGCCTACAATAACGCCATCAAGCTCGCAGGGGACGTAAGTGACTTCGCAACGCGGGAGATACTCGAAGGAATCCTGCAGGATGAGGACCGGCACATCGATAAGATCGAGGAGCTCCAGGACCAGATCGAGCATATGACCCTGCCGATATTCCTCACCACGCAGGTAGGCTGAGCTCAGACCTTAAAATAACCTTACTTCAAAAGCCCGCTTTTCATTATCTTTTTAGCAAGGGTATAAATATCTCGCTTGTCGCCATTTTTTCGTATCCCTACTGCAACTACAACGACAATTACCCTCTCATGATCTATAAGATATAAAACGCGATATCTGCCTGCAGCATGTACACTTCGAAACCTTGTTAGTTCTCCTATAAGAGGCTTACCCTGATTTTCAGGGTTCTCTGAAAGCTCATCAATCCGTTTTTCTATTTTTTGACGAATATCCCTTTGAATACCTTTTAACATCTTGAAAGCGGTTTGAGTAATTTCGATTTTGTACTTCAACTCTCAAGCTCCACCTTGGCCTCTTCCCAGGATATGGTTTTTTCTTCTTCCATCTCCCTGATGCTTTTCCTAAGCTGGCTCATGAGTTTACGGTTGCTTACAATTTCCAGAGTCTCTATGATCGCCTCGTATTTATCCCATGACAAAATAGCAAGAACAGGTTTTCCTCTCTTTATAACCTCTACAGTAACGTTCTCTTTCTTCAGCCTTTCAGAAAGGGCATTTAAATCCTTTCTCGCTTGACTGATGGGCATAGTAGTAGTCATTCTCCAATTCCTCCTTAACTTGTACAACTAAAGGTACATTTATCTGTACAAAAATATATTACGCTGGAATAAGGACAAAATCAAGATTTTTAGGGTACTTTCGTATATTACTTCATTTTACAAGCAGCGCTTTGGAGCCTGCCACACCGAAATAATCGACGATGAGGTACTCCATCAGCTCGGCGACAGCTTCCTGCGCCTTGTTAACGCTGCCCGTGGCCTTCAGGGCCTTCTCGTAGGCATGGCGTATGTCGGTGCCGATGTTCAGCTTGGTCAGGCCGTTTTTGATAGCCTCCAGTATGTGCTCCTTCTTTATCCCCGAGCCCCCGTGCAGGACCAGTGGGACACCTGTGACCTTCTTGATCTTGATGAAATGCTCGATGTTAAGACGTGCCTCGACCTTCTTGTGGTCCTTAGCAGCACCTGTAATCGCTCCGTGTATGTTTCCCACCGCCACCGAAAGCCAGTCGACACCGGTTTCTTTGACAAACCTTTCGGCATCTTCAGGTCTTGTAAACCCCTTTCCGGTAGAAAAGAGCTCCTCGTAAGAAGGCAGAGGCCCTCTCTCATGCCCCAAAACCGCCCCGAGCTCTGCCTCGGCGGGGACGCTTTTTGCATGGGCAAGTGCAGCGATTTCCCTCGTAATCCTGATGTTCTCATCGAGGGGCAGCCTGGAGCCGTCGATCATCACAGAATCATACCCGGACCTAAGCCCCTCCTTGATGAGTGCCATGTAGTCGACTTC
>CAZPCG010000269.1:0-3847 GCA_964584875.1 uncultured Spirochaetota bacterium | reverse complement strand
AGGCTATCGGGCATCCATAACACCTGGTCTGCCGCACGAGGGTGGTTTTCCTCATGTACTCGAAATCGATTTTATCCGCGCTTTTTGCCTCTCCCCGGTTCCAGTAGTGGCTCGGGAAAACGCCGAGGGTGTTGGCCTTTGAGACGAAATTGACCGTTCCGGCAAGCGGGTACACCTTTCCGGTTACAGGATGCTCCTTAATTCGCTTGTTCAGACCCCTCACATAGTTCTTTAATCCTTCCGGGTCATGCACCTCAACATCTCCGCTCCCTACCAATGCTATGGCCTTCAGGCGCTTGGAGCCCATCACCGCGCCCGAGCCCATCCTCCCGAAGTGCCTGTGGTAATCATGCCCGATGCACGCATACCGGACAAGGTTTTCACCTGCTCTTCCGATGGAAAGCACCCTCGCTTTTGCTCCGATTGTCTCTTTCAAAATTGCTTCGGTTTCGTAGATGTCCTTTCCCCACAGGTGCGTGGCATCCTCAATGCTTACTTTTTCATCAACGATTCTTACATAGACGGGTTTTTCGGCAACTCCTTCGATGGTAATAATGTCATATCCAGCCTTCTTCATGAAATGCCCGAAGCTGCCGCCAAGGTACGAGTCGATTGCAAGACCGTTCAGGGGGGATTTTGCAAAAAGCCCGGCCCTCGTTGCTGTCGGCAGGGAAGTACCCGCCCCGGGTCCTGCGACGATGATCATTGTATTCTCAGGGGCAAAAGCGTCGCCCACATGGAGATTTTCTTTATAGTTCAGATACATCCCAAACCCTTTGCCCCCTATCCATTTCTCAGCAAGATGGAGAGGAAGTTTTTCTCTGGAGACTGTTCTGTTTGAGAGATCAACGCGCAGTACAGTTCCTCTATACCCCTTCATATGCTGTGCCCAAGCCCCTTCTAAAGCTTCCCGTGCGCCCGCAGCACTTCCTCAACATGTTTCAGATGCTTCACCATATTGCTGCCCGCTGCTGTGGCATCACGATCCCTGATCGCATTGAAAATCGCAAGGTGTTCCTGGAAGGACTGCACGTTGTCTTCCGGGCTTACCGTTTCCTCCCGGCTTTTCCTCAGAGGGATAACCAGTGCTTCAATGATGGTGATGAAAACAATATTTCTGCTGGCATAGGCAAGCTGCAGGTGATAATCCAGGTCAAGCTCTACAAACTCCTCCATCATGTTGATTACCTGCTTCATCCTGCTTAAAATATCTTCCATCTTGTCTATATTCTGCGTCTGTGCCTTTTGTGCCGCATACCTTGCTATCTCGGTCTCAATGGAGTATCTGACCTCAAGAAGGTCTTTCAGGGACACCTCTTTATTCTGCCGACGGAGAAAGAGCATGAAGGCATTCGATACATCGTGACTGGTCGAAGGGTTTACTTTTATACCTTTTCCGTGCAACACCGTCAAAATACCCCTGGTTTCAAGGGATTTGACAGCCTCCCTCACAACCGTCCTGCTCACTCCAAGCTCCTCGCAGAGAACCCGCTCGGGGGGAAGCATGTCATTGTCCTTATACTTGCCGTCGACGATCATGTTCAAAAGAAGATCGTAAACCTGGGTTTTGAGATTCGGCGTCTTTATATTGGGAAGGATGTTAGTAGCCAAAATATCGCTCCTTTTAATCACGTATTATTGTCAAATTGTTTGTAGAAGTTTGCACTTCTTAACCCTTGAATCGCAAGCTGCGTGTTGTAATATTTTTTTCAGTATGAAAAGTCACTTTCCAACCCTGTAGAGTGTTTCCCCCGAGTTATGAATCACCTTTACCATCTCGCCCTCTTCTTTTTCCCATTCTGAGATTGAAACGCTTCGGGGGTCCCTGTACCGTATGTTGAGTCTATTGCACCGTTTCCTTGAAATACCGCTTGCCAGGGCGATGTTGATCCTCGGTAGCTCCCTGCCGCTCTCAAGCCTCCCGGAACCCTTGACCAGAGCTGAATAGGCCAGGACAGTTTTAGGGAACTGCTTATAGTTATCCATATTTTTTAAAAAGTAATCTACGATGTGAAACCCTATTCGGTCAATGACGCTGCTGTGGGTAATGGAGAACTCATTGATGTGAGGTGCATACACAACCAGCTCGCCACCGTCTGCCACTGCCGGCTCGACCTTGTAAATCGCCTTTGCACCGGTCCAGAAATCATCGTATTTACGGGAAGGTATTGACAGGACCTTCTCCAGAGGTTTCCCCACGTATCTCACATTGATCCGTGAGGATAGCTCGACTGCCTTTGACCAGGCACTGCTGTCCCTCCCGATGAACAGACCCTTCAGACCCTCTTCATCGACAACAAGGTTAAAGTATAAGAGCGGAATATGTAAGAACTGCGCAGCTCTATCGATCAATCTCCTTGAGGGAGTGTCTTTGTTGCCGATTGTTTTCAGATTTGTCTGGAGCGCTCCGATCCAGTGGGTAAGATCGATGAAATCCCACCCGCAAATCCCCGGAAACAGGTATTTGTCGGAGCCTGAAAACCCCACAATCTCATGTGGAAACACAGGACCGAGAATTATCGCGTAATCGTACTCGAATATCACCCCGTTGATCGTTACCTCCACCCCCGTGCTGATCAAGCCACCGGTAAGCTCATGTACCTCATCCCCGCTGATGGAGCCGATCTTCACAAAGGTTCTTCTATCCTGCCATCTATGGTTCAGTATCGCTATGTTTCCATATCTTTCATCCCTTTCACTTTTGTTTATCTCTACCCTCTTCAGTTTTTCTTCTTCGCTCAGGGGAGGATGGGTTCCAAGCGCCACGAGGTAATCGAGCTTCTTCACCAAACCCGCAAGAAGCTCGTAGAAGATCTTGAAAAACAAGCCTATGGGCGCTGTCCTTGTATTGTCAGGAATGATGACCAGAAGCTTCCGATTCCTGAGACCGACATCGGCAAATACTTTTACCGTCTGTTCCCGGATATATTCTTGAGATAGCACCTGGGGTGTTTTATCTTCCACGATGTTCTCTCGCCTCCGCCCTTCACACTCCCGAGAAGGCGGTGAAGCCGCCATCAACGGGAACAACAGCCCCGGTAACAAAACTTGCGCTGTCCGACACAAGCCACAGAACAGCCCCAACAATCTCCTCGGGTTTCCCCAGCCTGCCCATCGGCACAAACCTCATGACCTCTTGCCCCCTCTCGGTGAGTGAGCCTGTCCTTTCATCAATTAAAAGAAACCTGTTCTGTTGCGTCAGGACAAAGCCGGGCGCAATGGCATTCACCCTGATCTCAGGTGAAAAGTTCTTTGCCATATGCACTGCAAGCCACCGGGTAAAATTGTTGGTTGCCGCTTTTCCGCTGGAGTAGGCAATGGCGCGCGTCAGGGGCACAAACCCGGCGATGCTCGATATGTTGAGGATAACTCCTGCTTTCTTTTGAGCGAATATCCTCCCGATGACCTGGGAAGGAATCACGGCGCTCATGTAATTCAGGCTCAGGACGTCGATGATCGCATCTGGATCGAGGTCAAAAAACTCCCGTTCAGGGGAGGTTGTTGCCTCCCTCCGGCTTCCTCCGGCGCCATTGACCAGAATATCTATGGTGCCGTACTTTTCGAGCGTCTCCCCGCAGGCCTTTTCAACACTTCCTCTGTCCAACACGTTGCACTCAACAGCTATCGCCTTCCCCTCAAACCGTGCTATCTCTCCCGCCTTTTCTTCCGCTGCAGCGGGGGATACGTCCCAGAGCGCAACGAGCACCCCTTCAAGGGCGAGCGCTTTCGTGACAACCCCGCAGATCGAACCACCTGCCCCTGTAACGACGGCCACCTTCCCCCTGAGCCCGTAATCCATCCTCACGCTCCAGAGCTTTCACGTTTGCCTGAGCTCACAAACCTCTCC
>CAZPCG010000268.1:0-3865 GCA_964584875.1 uncultured Spirochaetota bacterium | reverse complement strand
GGAAGGAGGCAATTATGAGTGACATCAGCGTGCTTGCACATGAATATAGCACAACGTCGGAGTTTCTGAAGCGGCTAAATGATGCCATCACGACACTCAAGAGGAGTCGCTATAACCTGCCGGGAAGCGAAAGTGTTGATGAGAAACGTCTTTGTGAAGTTCAGCAGACCCTTGGAGACCTTCTCACACATATCCTTAACATTCTAGGGGAGGAGCGGGAGCCCGGCATTAGATCCTGGGACGAGTATCGTATGCCCCGGTCATTTGTCGAACAATTACACAAGAGCAACAAGGGGAAAATGAAGTATTTCATTGATGACCTCAAAAAAGCCATTGAGCACATATCTCGGGGCATATCCTCTATTACTGAAAGAGACCTGATGCTGCTCGACCAGGTAGCCGATGCAGCCGATGTCGAAACTTCGAGAGTGTTTCGAAAGTTGTGGAGAAAATAGGTGGACCGCTTCCTTCGAGGTTTGGTTATCGACCTAACCAGAAGATGCCATGCGCTGCGGCAGTTACTCGAGAGAGGCGTCTATCATCCCGATGTGCAGGAACGGATTCAGGAACTCCTTGCACAGCTATCCAGAACCCAGTCTGACATCGAAACCCTGTTTAACGACCCGGCTTTTGGTAGTCCCAGGCTTCTCCCGAGCCAGCTTCGAGATTACAAGGTCTTGGCCCGTTTCATTTATTTGGTCGAGTCTTATCCAGTTCCTTTTATTGCCAGATACAATGACGAGGACCACTTTCTTTATCTGCTTTGCAAGAAACTGGCGAGTCAAATTAGCTACCCTCTGTCTTTGCCTACGGTATCGACATCCAGTAAAGAGTATTACTGGACTGAGCCTGTATTCAACTTAATTTCGATTCCGTCACTTGAAGGCTCTTTCTTACTGGGCTTGCCGGACCTCTGTCACGAGATGGGACACATCACATTTTTCAATTATGAAGAACGGTTCTCTCAGGAATTCCTGGTCCACCTTGAAAACTTTGTTACGAACGCTAAGAGAGAAATTAAGAGGGCCAAACGCCCTCCCCGGTATCTGGAATTTTATGACCATATGCATACACTTTGGAAAGACCACTGGCTCAAGGAGTTCGCCTCCGGCCTCATTGCTACATATCTGGTAGGGCCTGCTTACGGATGGACGAACCTATCTGTTTGTTGCAAGCTCAGTGCAGATATTTACACGCCTGAAGACTCTCTTACCCATCCTTCAGACCAGTCCAGGACAAGAGGAATCCTGGCAATGTTAAAAAGCCTGGGCATGATACGGGAGGCAGAAGAAGTTCGCAAAAAATGGGATAGCTATGCACAAATCACGGGTGACGTTGAACCCGCTGACTATAACCTTCTTTACCCCAACACGCTCATAGATTCTCTAGTTTCGAGAGTTTTAGAAGCTTGCCGCTCACTGGGCTTGAGGGGATATACTGAACAAAGGACATCGGCGAACGATATCAATATTCCTTTGCTCCTCAATGAGGCCTGGCAAATCTTTTTACAGCGCCCTGAGGGCTATGGAAATTGGGAAGACAGCAGGATACAAGAGTTGAGACAAAATTTACTATGACAGAGTAAGAGGTGCAATGATAGACAAAGTTATTTCTTCAGCTCACTGGATATGACCCACAAGGCACAATTTTTAGGTAGAAGAGGGAATAACGTATTAAGGCTGTAAAAATGATATGTTCAGAACCGGTTCTGAGGTTATAGCTTTTTCTAAAGATTCGTAATCGTAGTCAATCTAGGTGCTGAGGTTGGAATCACCTCGTAGGTATGCGGAATAACCTTTGCCGTTAACGAACTTTGGGTGATTCCGGGGTAAAGAGGATATTGCCTGGCAAATTTTTTAAAAGATTTTCAAGCAGGTGACAAGCGCTCCTACAAGCGCTAACGGCACTATCAGCCAGATGAGAGTGTGACCCACCACTACCTGATAGAAGAGGGTTGCAGCAGTCCATCCAAGGAAGGTAAGGTACAGGACGCTGAGAATGGTTGGTAATCCCCCAACCTCTTTAAAAATTGTAGCAACAGCGGCAAGGCATGGAACATAGAGGAGGATGAAGAGAAGGTATGCATAGGCCTGCAGGCCGCCCCGGGGAAAGTGCTTTCGCAATGAACGGTATACCGTCGATCCCGCTTCAGGCTCCTCAGCACCTGAACCTTTCACAACACTTCCTTTAAAGATACTTGCCCCCAGTGGGCCACTGAATGTACCTGGCAAATTTGAAAGATTGGATGGAACAGATTGAAGTGCCTGAACTATCCCCCCACGGAGTTGAAACTGCGCCTCCTCACCACCCTCATTGAGCTCCATGTCAAGCTGCCTGTACAACGCGTTAAGCGTGCCCACAACGGCCTCCTTTGCAAAAAGCCCGGTAAAGATAGCCACTGATGCAGGCCAGTTCTCCTCGCTCATGCCGAAGGGCCTGAAGACAGGTGTGATGGTCTTTCCTATCCTTGACAGGACGGACTTATCAGAGTTCTCGTTCCCGAATGAGCCATCAACTCCGATTGAGCTAAGAAAAGCAAGAACGGTGATCATGGGGATGATGATCTTTGCCCTGAGCATGAAAACCTTCAACCTGCTCCAGGCATGGTACATGATGTGCCGTATTCTCGGAGCATGGTAGGGTGGAAGCTCCATGACGAAAGGGGTTGGTTCGCCCTTGAATACCGTGTTTTTCAAAAGGAGGCCTGTGCCCACAGCGAGGATGATCCCCACCGCATAGAGTGAGAACACGATGTTCTGCGCTGTCTTAGGGAAAAAGGCCACAGCAAAAAGCGCATACACCGGAAACTTCGCACCGCAGGACATGAGGGGTGTCAGGAGCACCGTCAGAAATCGATCCCTCCTGTTCTCCAGTGTCCTTGTGGCCATCACAGCCGGAACCGTGCAGCCAAAACCAATGAGCAGCGGCACGAAGGCCTTCCCTGGCAGACCGATCCAGCGCATGAACCTGTCCATAACGAATGCAGCCCGCGCCATGTACCCTGAGTCTTCCAGGATAGACAGCATGAAAAACATCATGAAGATGATGGGAATAAAGGTCGCCATGGTCTGGATGCCGCTCCCGACACCGCCAGCGAGTATGCTCACAAGCCAGTCAGGCGCACCAATCCTTCCAAGAAGGACGCCAAGACCGTCAACAAAGACGGTCCCTACGAGTATATCAAAGAAATCCTGGAATGCTCCGCCCATATTGATGGCAACAACGAAGGTCACGTAGGTAGCAATCAGGAAGATTGGAATACCCAGCACCCTGCTCAACACGACCCTGTCAATTTGCTCTGTGACCGACTTCTTCTCCCAGCTCCTCCTCACAACATCCTTCACTATGCCATGGGCAAACCCGTAGCGGTAATCAGCGATGAGAACATCCGAGGGCTCACCCAGAACCTTTTCCAGGCGGTCATGCAGACTCCGAACCCTCTCCTGAGTGATCGTGGTAGCTTCAATAGCCATGCCTGTAACCCAGTCGTCGTTCTCAACGATCTTAATAGCCGTCCACCTTTCATCTGCCCCAAGCTCCCCTGAAACCTCCTTCAGTTCGGAGCTCAATTCCCTTATCACCTCTTCAACCTCATTCGAATAGGCAACCTTAACCCCGGATGTTGCAGGCGACCCGATTACCCTCTCGAGGGCTGCCTTTACCCGCTCAATATCCGCCTTTCTCACCGCAGAGATAGGCACAACAGGGCAGCCAAGGTGTGAGGCAAGGTGCTCGGAGTCGATCCGAATACCCTTCTTTTCGGCAAGGTCCATCATGTTGAGCACGATAATCAATGGAACCTTCATTTCAAGGAGCTGAGTTGTAAGGTAGAGATTCCTTTCGAGATTAGTTGCATCGATGATAT
>CAZPCG010000267.1:0-3868 GCA_964584875.1 uncultured Spirochaetota bacterium | reverse complement strand
TCAAAGCTATCGGCACACTCCATCGCTCACCCCGCCTTCCACCTGGAACGCGGCCACTATATATATGGAAGTTTCAACCACGCTCCCCTGTATCCCTATCGTTCTTTCTCTTTTTAAGAAAGATCTTCACCTTCTTTAGATTTCCATTCCCTTCGCTTTTGGTGTCGATGTGCGGGTCTTCCTGGAGCGCCATGTGGATAATCCGTCTTTCAAAGGGATTCATGGGCTCGAGCGTCTGCGCCTTCCCCGTCTTCTTGACCTTTCTTGCAACCTTCAGCGCCAGTTCCCTGAGGGTGTTCTCCCTCTTGTCCCTGTAGTTTTCAATGTCCAGTATGATTTTCTTCCATTTTTCAACTCCCCTGTTTGCTATTATGTTCAGCAGGAGCTGAAGTGCTTCGAGCGTTTTACCCCGCTTTCCAATGATCAACCCCGCACTGTTTGTCACGATCTCGATTCGAACCTTGTCATCCTCCTCGAAGGTGCGGGTTTCAACCTCCGTTCCTATTGTCTGAAATAATCCCGTCAGGAAGTTTTCAGCCTTCTGCGCAACGTCCTCGACTTCATCATCGAGATACACCCGTATCTTCACAGAGCTCCCGAAGCTGAAGAATTTCGATTTCTCGCTCAGTACCTCGATTTTTAACTGATTGCTGTCTACTCCAAGGTCCTCAGAAGCCTTCCTGATCGCATCCCTTTCTGTTCTGCCCTCATACTCTCTAATAACCATGGATAAACCCCCATACTGAAATGTATTCGTATTCACTTCTTTTTCGTTTTCGCAGGAACTGCAGGGGTTATTCCTTTCTTCTTTAACCGGTAGTCTATCAGGTACTGCTGTCCTATGGTGAGAATATTCTGAAGTGTCCAGTACAAAACCAGTCCTGACGGCATGTTCCAGAAGATGAAGAAGAAGATGATCGGGAAGAGATAGGTCATCATTCTCGCCTGCTGGTTCGATTGATCACCTGAGGTGAGCCGGGACTGAAGGAGCGTTGTTGCAGTCATAATGAAGGGAAGAACGTTTATATCGGTGAATCCCTGGGCGCCTACCCTGTAGCCCAATAGCGGTATCGAAGTTTTCAAGGTGGCAACTGTATCGGGTAGTGAGAGGTCCCGTATCCAGAGGAATGACTGGTTCCTGAGCTCTATCATATTCGACAGCGCCGTATAAAGCCCGTAGAAGATTGGGAGTTGCAGCAGCATCGGAAGACAACCGCCCATGGGATTGACCTTCTCCCTCCTGTAAAGGGCCTGCATTTCCCTGTTCATCTGCTGCGAATTGTTCTTATACCTCTCCCGAATCTCATTTATCTTCGGCTGAAGGGAACTCATCCTCCTCATAGACTGAAAGCTCTTGTAGGTGAGCGGGTGCAGTATGATCTTTATGGCTATGGTCATGAGAATGATGGCAATGCCGTAGCTCTTGGTGATCCCGTAGAAGGAACGAATCATCCACTCGAGAAATACAACAACCGGTTTCAGCAATCTCCCGCTCATGACTGACTCAAAATTATAACCGTACTGCTTGAGTATTTTCCTGTCCTTCGGTCCCGTGTACACCCTGAAGGTGTCTTCAAAACCCTTCCCCCTGTGATATGTCCCTGAAATCCCCATGAAATATTTCCCCTGCGTCCGCTGGTCAAAGGAAAAGATGTAGTGCTTGTGGTCGGGAACAATACCGATGAGAAAGTAGCGATTGGTGATACCGACCCAGTCGACAATCTTCGAAATTTCGCTGTACCGTGCTTCCATCCGCTTCAATGAGCACCCGCCTGCCCCTCTGAGCACCTTGTGGAATTTCCCGTTCTCATGGTAGCCCTGCGTTGTGATGTTGTACCTGCTGCGTATCACGCTCGTCGGGCCAAGCTCTGGACCCCAGACGAGCGTATAGGCTACGTTGTCCCTGTTGATGTAGAGGTCGGTTCCCTCATCAAGAGGCTGGACGGAGAGTTTCAGGTCAAAAAGGAATTCGTCATCACTGAAGATGTAGGTTTTCTTGAAACGGAAGGGATTCCCATTGTTATCAATGAAATCTCGGAAAAAGGTATACTCGTTGCCCGAGCCGTTCTGAATGTAGTAGAGTGTTTTATCTCCTAGAGGCAGATTCTTCAACCTGTCGAATTGGACCTCGAAAGGCAGGATGTCCCCCTGGCCGTACTGAATGAGCTCAACCGGGGCGCCATCCTGATCTACGTAGTCCTTCAGCCGGAACGAAACTACCGACGCACCTGCCGTTGAAAGCTGTACAGCGTAGTGCTCCGTTTCAACCGATATAACCTTCTCAACCGCAGGCTCGCCGGGTGTTACCCCTTCTTCCGGGACAACCGGTACACCTTCGGGTGCTCCCTCAGATTCCCTCTCACTCTCAGCTTCAGCCGTCTTATCTAGGTATTCTGCGACACCCTTTTCAGACTTCTGTTCGACCTTCGGCCGCAGGAAAAGGAACTGGAATATCATAACCATGAAAAAGATCATGATTATGGCAATGATCATATTCTTATCCATCTTTAAATTCCCAGACTTTAAATTCCCAGAGAAAAAATCGAATTTGCCCTGCTCAAAGATGATGACAGAGGGCATGATACAGGCTCCGGCATCTTTTCACTTAACCGGATCGAAGCCACCTTTATGGAAAGGTGTACATCGAAGAACCCTTCTCACTGCCATGAAGCCGCCTCTGAGCAGGCCATATTTTTCAAGCGCCTTGACAGCATAGTGTGAACAGGTGGGGGTATACCTACAGGAGGGTGGGAGGAGAGGAGATATTGCTTTCTGGTAAACCCGAATTGCGACAATACATATATCTTTCATCACCTGATGTTGAAACACACGACGTTCTTTCATTCGCATGCATCATAAGATATGTTGCTCAGCAACCGTACCAAAAGCCTGGAGCAGAAGATCTTTCAATCGTTGATAGCTCTGTTGAAAACGCTCTGTTGAACGTTTTACAAGGATGAGAATATCATACCCCGTTATGAGCTTTCCCTTCTCCCTTCGAAAAAACTCTCTGCATAATCGCTTCTCATAGTTCCTGACCACTGCGCTCCCAACTTTTTTACTCACCGAAATTGCAAACCTAGTATATCCGACATCATTCCTTACGATAACCATCGTATACTGCGGTGCATGATATCTTGATCCATTCCTAAAAAGCCTGATGAAATCCTCCCGTCTCCTCACTCTCTCCTTTCTTAGGAAGTTTTCGCCACTCTCATTCACACGATACTTATAATAAAAACCCCCTTACTATTTTTAATCAGGGCAAAGGCGATGCTCATCAACCCGCTTACTCTCCATACCAGGCAAGCACCGATAGACCTGCTACACTTCATCTGACACGGTAAGTTTTTTTCTTCCCTTTCTCCTCCTTCGTTTAATAATCATCCTACCGTTCTTTGTGCTCATCCTCTTCCTGAACCCAAACTTCCTGTTCCGTCTTAACCTGCTCGGCTGAAATGTTCTCTTCATCTCAATTCTTACTTCCTATTACTTCCCAATTTTTTACTCCCTTATTTGTTACTCACCTCTCCCTGCCTTTTCCTTTCCCCTTTGTTGCCGGTCCATTTTTAATTGTTTGAATTAAATAATATATAAACATAGTCTTAACCGACGTCAAGAAAAAACTTCAGCCTGTCCATTATAACTTTTTTTTACTTTAAACTCACTTTTTAATTGCTAAAAAATGGATTATTGGTTACAATATCCAACGCCTGCAATATGACATCCAAAGAGAATAATCCATATTGTTGATAACCTGTGAATAAAAATTATTTTTTCATGTGTGATAGCGTAATTCTTTCACTTTTCGATACTTATAGAGGCATTAAATTTTTCATTGTAAGCCCTTTGATTAATCATTTTGATA
>CAZPCG010000266.1:0-3922 GCA_964584875.1 uncultured Spirochaetota bacterium | reverse complement strand
AAATCTTTTAATTAGGGATATTCAAATTTGGAAAAAACTTTTTTTTTAAATAGATGTACAACGAAATTTTACAGGGTAATCGATCTTGGTGCAAGAAAAACTCTACATAGCCAGTTCAATTATTTCTCATAAACTGTGGGCTGCAAGCCACATATCACTGCTGAGAGAATTGGTTAATTTTGTCATGTTTCAGGCGAACTTCGAGTTTTCTTAATGAACAAAAAATCCTTATAAATTATCATGAATCTCTCATTATGCAGGTTCATAACATCCGAAGTTAGCAGGTACCGACAGGTATATGATGGTATTTTACATTTAGAGCCCTGTTCTTTAAATTCGACATTGGCTCTATTATTCAAGAGTAACGATGATCTTTATAACCCCCTCACCCTTCTTCATCATCCTGAGCCCCTCCTCTACCTCTTCAAGGCCTATTCTCTGGGTTATCATGGGCTTAAGCTTAAGCGCTCCCATGCTCATCAGCTTCAGCGTCCGGGGGAAATCGTGACAGTACGCAAGTGAGCCGAGCACATTGAGCTCGGCAAGCGTCACTGTGGAGAGACTGTAGGGTTCGATATCTTTACCGGAATACCCGATAAGCAGCACCGTTCCCCCGCGCTTCACGAGCGAGGTTGTCAGGGCCAGGGTCTCGGAGGTGCCGACGGCCTCAAACACGACGTCAGCGCCCTGCTCGCCGGTCAGTTTACGCACCCTTTTATTAAGGTCCTCTTTTTCAGGATTTAAAGTGTGGTGGATGCCCAGCTTCCGTGCAAGCTGAAGCTTGAAATCCTGTGGGTCTGAGACGAGCACCTCTGCTCCCTTGTTGAGGGCATACTGAATGAGGAAAGCGCCTGTGACCCCGCATCCGAGTACCACCACGAAGTCGCCCAGCCTGATACCGGATCGCTCAACAGCATGCAGGGGGCTTGCAGCTGGCTCGGCAAGGGCCGCCTCCTCGAAGGAGATGTTGCCTGGTTTTTTATGAAGGAAGAATGAATCCGCGATAACGTATTCCGCAAGCGTGCCGGGGACCTGGTGTCCGAGGAACTTGAGCTCGGGACACAGGTGGTATCTGCCGGTCACACAGGCCTGGCACGTCTTGCAGGTAAAGAGGGGCTCTATGACAACCTCATCCCCCTGCTTCCATCCCCCAACCTCAGGACCGCACGCTGCAATTACTCCGGATGCCTCATGCCCCAGGATCACAGGCCACCTGATCATGGGGTGAGTTCCTGTGTAGCCGTGAAGATCAGAACCGCAAAGCCCGCTTGCCTTAACCCGAACGAGAACCTGGTCCTCCTCAGGTTCAGGAACAGGCACTTCCTCCAGCGCTATTCTTTCCAAACCCTGAAGAACCGCCGCTTTCATCTTATCTTTCATTGAAAAAACCTCCTTCCCGCAAGGTTCTGTGTTTCATCTTTGAATGACCCGGAGAAAGCCTCAGACACTCTCGGGAATGTCGCTCTTAAGCCCGAGGTCTGTGCAATATCCCTCTCTAAGTACATACCTTGAGAAACCGGTACTTTATTAAAACAGCTTAAAAAGTCACTGTTTATTACACAGTGATTTCAGAATCACATGTGCTCAGCCTCGAATTCATCCATGATCGAGTGGATGTGCTTTAAAGCGGCATCCCCGAGAGGCTTTGCAGAGTATGATGCAAGAAGCTCATCCACCCTCTTTGATGCGTTTCGCATCACATCAGGTTTTCCCATATCGAGCCACTGCCTTGAGGTGAAGGTGTTAGAAACCCTCGCCTCCCAGAGGGCCCCTCCCCTGAGCCACCTGAGGGTGTGGGGCCTTTCCATGAAGTGCTTCCCGTGACCAACCTCTGCAATGACCTCGACAGCAAGTGTATCCTCATTCACCACCATCCCCTGGAGGAACCGGCGACAGATGGAGATGATCTCCGCATCAACAACCACCTGCTCAAGGCTTACCGTCCAGGCTGAATCGAAAAGTCCTGCATTCACGATCAGATCCACCCCCGAACCGAGGGCCGCCATCGTGCTGAGCATCTTCTCCCAGCCGAGCTGCTCATCGTAACAGTGCGCATCGGCATCCGGTCCTATGGTGTGGGAGGGCATTCTGTAGTATGAGGCAAGTTGGGCACCCGCCACCCTCAGAGATGCTGCCTCCGGAGAGCATATAAGGATGTTAGCTTTCTTCATGTCGAAGGTAGTCCAGGCGGTGCCGTAGATGATGGGGGTGCGGGGCCTTACAAGCTGAGCAAGGACGAGGCCGCTGAGGAGCTCTGCATTATGCTGGGCCAGAAGCCCGGCTGTTGTGATCGGCCCGGTCATCCCGCTGAAAGGCTCGGGGAGGAAGCTGAGGGGGACTCCTGCTTCAGCGCATGAGACCACCCCGTCAGCCGCCTCCCTGTCCCACACCAGAGGGCTGGTGGGGGAGAGCTGGCAGGTAATGGGGGGTGTTTTCGAGAGGTCGCCTTTCCCGCAGGCTGTCCGGGCTATATCGATGATGGCTGCGGTTGCATCTGAGGAGTCCGGAGAAAAGTAGATGTGTTTTGTTGTGTTTGCGATGGTGTGGAAAAATCCGTGGAGGATGCTGGAGCGGGGGGCTACTTCCTGCGGCATAACGGGGACTGCGACGGCTTCGTACTCACCGATGACATCGGCCAGGCATACGAACTCATCGCAGTCTGAGCAGGTTGCAGGCCTCTGCTCCCCTGTGCGATGGTCGATGAACTTGACCGCATTATGTCCTGGCGCTGCAGCCCCACTGCCATCGCCGACGGTTGTATGCTCGGTAAGGTCCCTCCTGTAAAGATCGATATGGGAAGGCACGGTGGAAAGTGCGTTGCGGATGAGCCCTTCGGGGATTTTTACGACACCGCTTTCCTTTTCAACCTCTGACCCTCCATCAGCAAGTATCTCCACTGCCCTCGGGCTCTGCACCCGCACCCCGACCCTGGAGAGTATCTCAACCGAGGCAGCATCGATCCTCTCAAGCTCCTCGTCACTCAAATTCTTGAAACGCTCCATCCTCATGGAAATATCCTCCTTGGGAATTATCAGTCTGTGTGGCTGACCCTGCCATGTAATCCTACTTACTTATAGCTCATTCTGCCGGCTGCAAGCCGGGGTATTTTAACCTTGCATACAAAGGTGAACTGATGTGACCGCCAAACCCGGATGACTCTTTGTGCGATATTGCCCTATTTTACCCTTTTTGGCAAGGATAAATTCTTTATACACCCCGGATATGATTTATTTGCCGCTTCCTTAGCGCTGTAATCTGTTTAAAACTCTCGAATGATCGGGAGATGAGGGAGGGTTATATAATTCTATCCATAACATACAGGCTCCTATTTTGCTTATTCCGTTTGCATTGTTAAGTTAAAATGATAGCGTTCATCCTCATGCGATGTATAGTCTATTAAACAAAAGGGACTTTAAGCTCTTCAGGAGGTGAGTGGTTTACCATGGTTCTCTCAGCCGGGATTGTTGTGGTGCGAAAGGAGAATGGGAAACGGAAGTATCTCCTCCTCCGGGCGTACAGGAACTGGGATTTTCCAAAGGGCATAGTCGCCCCCGGGGAGGACCCTCTTGATGCTGCGGTACGGGAGGTGTACGAGGAGACGGGGATCAAAGATCTGAGGTTTCCGTGGGGTCATGAGTACAGGGAAACTCTCCCCTACAGCGGGGGGAAGAAGGTGGCCCGTTACTACATAGCCGAAACCACATCTCCAGATGTGACCCTTCTTCCAGGCCCTGAGCTCGGGAGGCCTGAGCACCATGAGTACCGGTGGGTCTCCTCAGAGGAGCTGAAAGAGCTTGCACCGGAGAGGCTTGCCGGGGTTGTCGAGTGGGCATGTTCCTCACTATAATTCTTCAACATCAAGATCTAACACCCTTGCCATGTTCTTCAGCTCAACTACCCTGTGTCCAGTAACAAGGCAGTT
>CAZPCG010000265.1:0-3943 GCA_964584875.1 uncultured Spirochaetota bacterium | reverse complement strand
CCCCTCCCAGACAACATATCCGATTCCGCCTCCCAGGAAGATCCTCGTGCCTATGCCTACTGTTCTAAGGTAAGGGTCGTTCAGGAGCGGGCTGAGCTGACCGGCGCTGGAATAGTTTGCGTTTCCCATCCCGGGCTGGAGGACCCCGAGGTAGGTGTAGATGACCCTTTCGGAGAGGTTGACGGCGACATTGTAGTTCTGGTAGGCGTTTCTCGGGTTCAGGAGGAACGCCTGGTTTATGTCCCTGAGCCTGACCTTCGTCTTCAGCTCTTTTCTTGGATAACAGTCCGTCCCGTAGGAGGTCGCCCTTAAAACAACCTCCCTCCCCGCAATGAGGTCTTCGATGACATGACCTCCACCGTAGGAAAACCTCCCCGGATAAATCTTATTTGCCGGGTCATCCTCGGGTATCTCGGTTGCTCCAATATATGCATCGCAGGCAGCAAGCCCCCCGCAGGCAGGCACGCCGTTGAGCCAGACCTTCTGCATCCTCATCCTCGGCTTGGAGTGCCCGAAGTTGAGAAAGGCACCGGAGGAGCACATCGGGCTGAATGTGCCGGTGGTGACAACATCAACATCCTGTGCCGCACGGCCGAAGCCCTTCTCCTCGACGTAGTGTAGAATCTCCTCAGCGGTAAAGACACAGGCCTTTTTTTTCCTTATCTTATCGTTTATTTCCTCAAGCGTTCGATTCATACCCTTTCTCTGTCCCTTTCCCTGCCTGCTACCCCTCCTCGTTTACCGCTTGAATTCGCTCAGGCTCACCGGTTTGCCCGTCCCGGCAGACTTATCGGCAGCAAAGATGACGCGATGGGTCTCAAAGGCACTTGCGAGGTTGTTGAGCGCTTCCTTCCCCGCATCGAGGCACTCCGCATAGTGTGCAAACTGCTCCTTGTAGGGGTGATGGGCCACGTCACCGCTGTCCACGAGCTGCACATCGAGCATGCTCCAGTCCCGCAGCCCCTCGATCTTCTTACTGTAAAACCGGTCGTTCTTGATCGAACCATAGGAGCCGACGAAGTTCATGTTGAACACGTAGGGCTGCATGCAGTCGCACACCGAGGCCACTTTTCCGAGGGTATTTCGGTTCTTGAATCTCAAAAGGGTTACCGATGTTGTGTCGTATTCGTAGGGCTTGTATACCTCATGGGGGTTTTTCGTCGAATAGGAAAACACCTCATCAACCTCCCCTCCCACAAGCCATAGTAAAATATCAAGAGCATGACAGCCGGCCGTTAGAAGTGAGCTGCCCCCCATGTCCTTCTTTACGTTCCAGACGAACTGGCCGTACCAGGGACCGATTCCGTGGAAATAATCACACTCTGCAAGGTAAATATCCCCTATAAGTCCTTTTTCTATGATCGATTTCATCGCCTTCGAAACCGATATGAATCGAACCTCGAAGCAGACAGAGGTCCTGACCCTGTTCTTCTCAACCGCTTCTAGCATCCCTACAGCATCCTCAAAGCGCAGGGCAATCGGTTTTTCGATTATCAGGTCCTTCCCTGCATTTGCAGCTCTGATCGCCTGCTCCGGATGGAAAGGGTGTGGAGTGCAAATGTCGACGATGTCGATGCCCTTATCGGAGAGGAACCTGTCATAGTCGTTGTAGATTTTCACATCTATGCCGTACTCCGCCTTTATCGCGGCAGGATCAAGTTTTCTCCTCGACATGATGGCAACCGGCTCAAAGTTCGGCATCTCGATGAAGTTCTTCAAATGCGATCCTGCAACCCAGCCAAATCCAACAATTCCGACCCTGTACGTCTTCATGAAAGGCCTCCTTCATGTATTGAGTTATTGCTGGGATATTTCCCTTCCTGCAAAAATGTGCTCACATCACTATGGGGAGAGGGAAAGGCACGGAGAGGTGTCAGAGCCAGAAACGATGTTCCCGTACGTTCATCCATCACTCCTGCCAGCTTGCCCACTTCTTCCCAACCCTGGAGAAAATTATCCAGATCGAAATACCGATGGTGGATACCAGGATGATTATCGAAAAGAAATGGGCCATTCGTGCAAGCGATGAATAGTACGCAAGCTTGTTCCCGAGCCCCATCTTCCCTCCGACCATGTCCGATCCGACTGCGGTGATGAGGCCGAAAATGCCGCCGACCAAAAGCCCGACGATTATCATTGGAAGCGCCAGCGGGAAACGGATCTTCTTGAAAATCTGGAAGGTAGTGGCTCCGTAGGACTTTGCAAGGGCGATCTTTGCAAGGTCTGTCCTCCTGAACCCCGTCACCGAGTTTATCATCACCATCGGACCCGAGGCGAGGGACACGGCAATGATGCGCGGCCAGATGTTGAACCCAAGCTTCAACATAAGCAGGGGTACAAGCGCCAGCGTGGGCGTGGTGATGAGCAGGAGTATGTATGGTGTGATAATCTTTTCAAGGAACGGTATCTGCGTCAGAACCGCTGCAAGGACGAGCCCGATGGATGCGCCCACAACGTACCCTGAAACCAGTTCGCCGAGGGTTATGAGAAAATGCGGGTAGTTGTTTGGAAAGGACTCGACGAGCGCAACAAAGATCGCACTGGGTGTAGGAAAAACAAACTCCGGCACCTTGAAAAACCGTATGAGCAGCTCCCATCCTCCAAGGACTATCACCGCGACCGATAAAATACCCGCCACCTGCTTCCAGCCGTGAATCTTCACCGCGGATACGGTCGATGAAATGTCAAAGGCACCGCGTTTTTCCGGGATGTGCTCTTCAAACTCCGGAATTTCCTCCACTAGCTGCTTTTCATAGACATCCATGATAAAATCATCCTTTCATGACCTGATTGAGCCGCTCATGTCACCGTGCTATACGCCTGGCTCTGGTATACCCCCTCTTCCTTCTGCTTTTCCACATCGCTCACGATTCTACGTTTTATCTCCGCCACGATGTCAAAGTACCTCTGTTCCATTGTAATGCCCTCAGGTCTGGGTCTTGGCAGATCGATATCATATAACGCAGAGTTTGTGCCCGGTCTCGGCGTCATAACATAGACCCTGTTCGCCAGGTACACCGCCTCCTCGATCCTGTGCGTTACAAAGGCAATCGTTTTCTTCGTCTTCTTCCATATGCCCAGAAGGAGGGTATCCATCTCATCCCGCGTGTAGGCATCCAGAGAGCCGAAGGGCTCATCCATGAGGAGCACCTTTGGATCGTACGAAAGTGCTCGAACAATCGAGGCCCTCTGCTGCATACCACCCGAAAGCTCCCGCGGGTAGTGGTTCTCAAAACCGCTCAGTTCCACACTGTCGAGTAAATCCTGTATCCTCTCCCTGTAGTCCTCCAGGTTCTCCTTCATAATCTCCAGGGGAAAGTAGATGTTCTTGAGGAGCGTTCTCCATGGGAGGAGATTTGCCTGCTGGAATATGATGCCCACCTCCCTCTTAGGGGTATTTACCGCCTTACCAAGTATGTATGCCTTCCCCGCGGTGAAAGGGTGCAGTCCCGTCAGCCCCCAGAGCAGGGTCGTTTTCCCGCAACCGCTCGGCCCGACGATTGCAACAAAGTCCCCCTCCTCGACATTCATTGAAAACCTGTCGAGAGCGTGCACCGGACCCCTTTCACTTGCATAGACTTTGGTAGCATTATCCACCACGATTACATCGTTCATCCCTGCACTCCATTTTAAAACTATGTGCAAATTAAAATAATAGTGCAAAGATCGAGTTTCAATGAAATTTGGAGGATGTGTATTAAACAGAAATGAGAAAAAACAGATTGGAGAGGACGTAAATAACATGAATGGCTCCATTCATCTTCCAACATCTTCCAATGGAGCCATTCATCCCCTTCTCGATTAAAAATCAGCGATCTTCTCCCCCTGCTCTACCTTTTTGCCCGCCTTCCGTAAAGCTTCTTCCTCGCCGATTTCCTGACTGCTTTAATTCAATTATATTCCTGATTAAAAGAACGGTCCCTGAGTCTTGACGTTCTTCCAG
>CAZPCG010000264.1:0-3951 GCA_964584875.1 uncultured Spirochaetota bacterium | reverse complement strand
CGCCCATCCCACCCAGACAGTAACAGGAAGCAACAAAACAAACAACATAAATACCACGGCACATATCACTTTTTTCATCGTTGTCCCCCTCATTGACTGTAAGATTTCATCCTGCGAGTATCGAGGCTCCTCAGGCCTTATCGCTCAAATTCGATCCGCAGCTCCTTCATGAGAGAAGAAGCTTCATCCTCTGGCTTGAAGTATATGATCATTTCGTGCTTCCCGGGCTCAACTGGGATATCGCCGTCTGCGATACTGCCGGTTTCTATGGTATCCTTTGTCGCCTTCCCCCACTGACCTGCCAGCACGGTTGTTTCACCCGCGCTTGAGGTGAGCTTTACAACATCCTCAAGAACCCAGAGCCATGTTTCCTCCCACTCCTTCTCCTCAATGATGAACTTAGTTCCCTTTACCGATGCTACCGCCGTCGGCGTCTGAACCTGGAAATCTGTTCCGCGGCGCTTGTTCACCTTCGCCCAGAGCTTTCCTGCATCGAGAAAGAGGCTCTTGTCAAGCTTTTTTTCCTTGCGAGTTGCGTTAAGGGTGATCTGGGCGTTTGCCCCGAGCTTTATCCTTGTTCCATCATCCTGAAATATGATAGCTGTGTAGCTCTCGTCAGCCGTTTTCACAGTATCTCCCCCCTCCAGCAGCATCCCGAGGGTTGCAGCTACCGTTTCACCAGGATTTCCTTTTATGACTGTAACTTTCCCGCCCACCTCTCCAACGTAGGCAATCACATCGGCACCGAATAGAGCAGTGGGCAGAGCCATTATTATCACAGCCAGAAGTAAAAGACTCCGATAAACCCTGTTATTTCTCATAGCCATCCTCCAATTTTTAAGTGTAGCATTCGTTCAGGTCATTTCCCACCATAAAGGACTCTACTTGAAGTAGACCGCGTTAAGCTTCAATTCTCCCTTCTTTATCAGGAGAAGGATAGTCATGATCTCCTCGCGGCCCACGACGCTGTTGTCAACAATAACCCTGTCGATGTCATAATCGGCAATGCTCTTGGCAGCCCTTTTGTTCACAAAACCGAGCAGTATATCGACGACCTCATCCATGATCGAAGCCTTGTCCTCCTTACCGAGACCGATATACACCACATCAGCCGACTCCACAAAGTAAAGGAACTCACTCAGCGGACCCTTGACGAGCTCCTCGCCGTGGGACGTATCGATTTTACCCCATACCTGCCAGTAGTAGCGCTGCCCGTTCTCAAGCAGCGAAGTGATGCCTGATCCACCTGCACTCTGGCCACTCCCCAATCCCTTCACTGGCAGCAAAGAGCCCTTGAGGATCTCGTTGTTCCCCCTGGGGTCCCTGAACAGGTGCAGCTCCATGTTTTTGATGTTGGATAACCATCTGAAGCTGAGCCCATCCTTTGTAGAAGAGATATTGACAGGATAAACTGGCTGAAGGTAGGGCGGTCTCACAATGAGTGAAATGGTCTTTTCTTCGACCAGTGTTCCGTCTGCCTTTTTCAGTCTCATCGTAATGGTAAAACTGCCTGCTGGGATTGCCCCGGTGGCCAGTATCTTGTCCTGGAGGGTCTTCGAGGTGTCGCTTATTGTAAAGCTACCACCCAATGCAGCGGCATCTGTGATGTTATAGTTGTTGTAGGTCTTACCCGAGAAATCGGTGTTATACGGCTTTTTCTCGGTTTGCCCGCTCAGAAGCACTCCTCCTGCGGTGTTATCCGTCACCTCGATGTCCAAGTAGTAGCTATCGGTTGTCGGGTCATCGCCGAACTTAACACTGAAAATGCTGTTTGCCTTCCCCCCCGTCCCTATGAGGCCAAGGTCCGCCACAAGGAAACGGTGGTAGGTTCCACCCCCGCTAAGATCCATCGAGACAGCACCAAAAGTGAGAAAAACTGGTACGAAAAACAGAAGCAATACAGCAAGTAATAAAACCGGTCTTTTTGCCCATCGCATACCGCACCTCCTCAATTGTATGCTACTAAATGTATCCCACTTATCAAGAAATTTCAGCATTAAAATAATCAATGACAGCCTGCATAATCCTTTATCGATATAAAATCCCATGCGGGGCTATTGCAGATCGCCTCCCCTGAGGTAGTTCCTTATCTCCTCCTCGGTGGGTGTTGCGGGGTCGGGTTTCAGCCCGGGTATGAAGCGTGTCGCTTCATAGAGGGCGTAGGAAGCCAGGTCATGCACCGCAACCACATGATGTATGTAAGGGCCGTAGATGAACTTTTCCTCCCACATTGGCCAGTCCGGTACCTCTATCCAGAGATAGGTGCCGAGGGTGAAGGGACCCGATGTGCCTTTTGCATGACCCATGAACAGCGAGTAGTCCCCGTGTATGCCGTCAAAACGGGCTACAGTAACATCCCCGCCCCGTATCTCCCAGTTACCGGTTCCTGGCTCACCGGAGGGAAGGATGAAGTGCCTGCCAACGAAGGCCTTCTCTTTATCCCTTGCAAGTTCTAATGGGAAAGGCCCGCAGTGCCACAGAAGCTCACCGTTCTCATTGGCGGGGTGCCTGATGGTAAGATCGCAGAAGAAGGTTGGAGATTCGGTCTGGCTTGCGTTCTGAAGGAGAAGAGAGGTGAGCGCACCGTGTATATCCGTCTCGCAGGCAACTGGGATTCCCATTGCGGTCAACTCAGAATCGACAAAGCAGGGCACAAGACCCAGCGCTAGCTGCAGAGCCGACCAGCACTGGAAGGCTATTGCCGAAAGGTTCTGCTCCCGGGCCCAGTCGATGAGCATGAGCTTCAGCGCGGCGATCCTCCCGATCCTCTCCTCATCCGTGTCTCTGAAGGTTACCCGCTTTTTCAGTGAGGCAACCTCATCCTTCACCCTGCCGTCCTCCTTCACCATCTCTAAAACTCGTTTTTCAACATCGACCAGGGTTAGCGGGACCGCCTCGATCCCCCACCTCTCGAGCAGTTCGCCTTCGTTGACGATTACCGTGTAAAAATCACCGGGCCTTGTGCTGATCTGCCCTATGCGAGCCTTGGTGAAGCTATTTGCCGCCCGTGCTGCAGCTAAAAAAGTTTTAAAACCGCGCTCGAAAACCGGTGAATCGACCCTCGAGTTCACGATGTAGCTGAAGGGAACTCCGTAGCGCTGCAGGATCTTGCTCGTAGCAAAGAGGCCGCACTGCGTGTCGCGCAGGCGGTTGCCGTCCGGAAGAGGGGCCTCGTCACGCGGACCCCAGAGCAAAAGAGGCTTTCCAACGGCCTTTGCGCACTTTGCAACTGCATCCTCGGTCCCGAAGTTCACATGGGGGGCAAATACGGCGTCCACTTCCGCATCGATGAAGATCTTTGCCGCCCTGGGGGCCTCGAGCCTGTCGAAGAGAAGACCTTCCTTATTCAGTGCGTCGATGTTCACGAAATCAATGCCCCAGGAGCGCAGCTTCTTCTCTATGAGGGACTTGTATTTCAACGAATCTTCAACTGAGAAGACATTGCGTCTCGTCGGAAGCAATCCCACCTTCACGCTCTTTTTTTTCATCCCTTCTCCTCCTGTCTGATTGGTCTTTCAAACATGCAACATTGTACGTTAGAATGCACGGTTCGTCAACGGGTTTATGGTTAATGGAGGGGATGAGCGGTTCACCTGCCGGTTTTCCATTTCCTCCCCACGTACAACTTTCCATCCCTCTCCACGACCCTGAAGGGGAGCACCTGACCGCTTGAATCCTTTACCAGGACCTTTTTCAGCTTCGTGTTTCCCATAACAAATCCGACGGCAGGATGCAGGTCGGCCTGCTTCCCTTTAATCTCAATAACCAGCGTGTCGTTCTCGATGAAGGCGCTGAACCCTGCGGCATGCCTGGCTCTCCAGAACTCCCCGAAGGCTGTGAGGTCGCCGATCCACCCGCCAAAACCGATCACAGCCTTCATCAGGCGCTCCTGCGCATCAAGCTTGTAGCTCCTCTCCCGGGTGTCCGAAGGGTGCATGAGCAGCACCGTTA
>CAZPCG010000263.1:635-3952 GCA_964584875.1 uncultured Spirochaetota bacterium | reverse complement strand
TAAATCCCGGGGACAGGCTTGAATGCGATCCTCAAACGCTAGCTACGTCAAAAGAAGGCGTGTTTACCTGCGGTGAGCTCCTCACAGGACCGGCTTCTTCCGTAGAATCGGTTCGAGACGGCCACAGGGCAGCAAAGGCTATCGCCCATTATCTGGAAAAGGGCGGGCTGCTCAGCCAGCCCGTCATGAAGCTGCCTTCTCTGGGAGAGCTGCCCGATGAAACGGTTGAAAAGGTGAGGAAACTGACTCCGGTAACAATCGAGCTGCTCCAGCCTGAGCTGAGGCTGAAAGGCTTTACGGAAATTGAGCGGAGTTTTACCGAAGAGGAGGCGCTTGCTGAGGCAAGGCGCTGCCTTGCTTGCACCACAGGGGCCCTTGCAGACGAGGAGAAGTGTGCCGCCTGCCTGAACTGTGTAAGGATTTGTCCGTTCGGAGTCGCCACGGTGGAAAAGACAGCCGTGATGCCGGAGGAGAAGTGCCAGGCCTGCGGCCTGTGCGCAGCAGAATGCCCTGCAGCGGCCATTGCCCTCAAGCGTTTTGGAACGAACAGAATGAGGGAACAACTCGGGGAGCTTTTTGCAGGTATCTCCCCTGAGGTGACCATAAGACCTCTTATAATTTCCTACTGCTGCCTGTTTGAGGTGACAAGCAGGAAGTTCATAATCGAGGGATCGGAGCGTTACAGAGAATCCGGGATATACAGGATACTTATCCCGTGTATCGCGCGGCTCAGCGTTCCGGACATACTCTCACCTTTTGAGCTGGGAGCAGATGGGCTTGTAATCATCGGCTGCAGTGAAGGTGATTGTCTTTATCCAAGCGCTGAGGAGAGGCTCTTGAAGAGGATTCGCCAGGCCAAGAGTGTCCTGGAAGAGGTCGGGGTTGAGGGTGAGAGGATAGACTACTGGAAGACCGAAGGTTCGGCTGAGGTATCATGGACTGCCTTCTGGGAGATTTCCAGGAGGAAGTTGAATCAAATTGAAAAGTTGAGGAACGAAAAGCGATGATAGTGGCAGAGAGAAAACCTTTACAGGAAATCAAGTCCTTTTTGGAGAATTACAGGAAGATTCTAATCGTGGGATGCGGAACCTGCGCCACCGTGTGTCTTGCGGGTGGAGAGACGGAGGTGAAGGTTGTCGCTTCTGGGCTGAGAATTGGATTTCTCAGGGAGGACAGGGAGGTTGAAGTGCTCGAGGCTTGCATTACCCGCCAGTGCGAGCCTGAGTTTGTGGCACCAATCGTTGAAAGGGTGAAGGAGGAGGGTATAGAGGCGGTTTTGTCCCTTGGATGCGGGGTCGGGGTGAACTTCCTTGCGGACAGGCTTGAAAATGTGCCTGTCTTTCCCGGCGTGAATACAAAATTTTTCGGTGCTGCGGTTGAGCCCGGCGTGTGGGTTGAATTGTGCGCGGGATGCGGTAACTGCCTCCTGCACCTGACTGGTGGGATTTGCCCCATTGCTCGCTGCTCGAAGTCAATCATGAATGGTCCATGCGGGGGGAGCAAGGACGGGAAGTGTGAAATCAGCCCGGATGTAGACTGCGGCTGGAGCCTTATTGTGCAGAGAATGAAGAAGATTGGGACCCTCGACCGATTGTATGAAATCATTCCACCGCGCGATTGGTCCACGTCCCACGCAGGCGGTCCGAGGAGGGTTGTTTATGAGAAGGCAGCCTCCAGTGCTCCTGCGGGAGCCGAGGATGTTTCTAAGGCTCCTTCGGGTGCTGAAGCTGTTCCAAGGGCTCCTGCGGGGGTGAGAGCTTCGGGGGTTAAGAAGGGTAAGTGAACTTTCGATCTTCCCCTCCCTTGAGGGAGGGGATAGGGGAGGGTGTAAAATAACATAAACTGTCTGGATAAAACCTTAACTCTGATGTGGAGAAAAGAACGCGAGGTAAAGTAAGGAGTTTGAGGGAAAGTACTTAATAAAGAAGAAGTCGAGGAGTGGAAAGAGGATATGGAGGAGAATCCTTTGAAAAGCGGCAGCAACCTCGAGAGGGTGATTGCAGACGGGCATTTTGCGGTAACCGTCGAGATCGGACCTCCCATGGATTGCGATGCCGGAGTGGTAGTGGGGAAAGCGAAGCTCCTGAAAGGGCTTGCGGACGCTTTCAATATCACTGACAACCAGACGGGCGTTGTTCGAATGTCGAGCATCTCGTCTTCGGTTTTGATCATGGGGGAGGGTCTTGAGCCGGTGATGCAGATGACCTGCAGGGATCGAAACCGCCTTGCCATACAGTCCGACATTCTTGGAGCGGCAGCCCTCGGGGTCAGGAACTGCCTGTGCATTGCAGGTGACCACCAGTCCTTTGGAGCGGCCGGAAAGCTAAAGGGTCACCCCGGGGCAAAGAATGTCTACGATATTGACTCCATCCAGCTTGTGTCAACCCTCAAGGGCCTGAGGGATGATGGCCTGCAGCAGGGAGGGGATCCAATCGAAAAAAGACCTCTTCTGTTCATAGGTGCTGCATGGACCCCGCTTGGGGATCCCATTGAGATAAGGCCCCTGAGGCTGAGGAAGAAGGTTGATGCGGGGGCCGATTTCATCCAGACCCAGGGAGTCTATGATGTGGAGCGGTTCAGGGAGCAGATGAAGATCGTCGTTGATATGGGTCTCCATGAACGAACTGCAATTCTTGCAGGGATCATCGTTCCCAAAAATCTTGGCATGTTGAAGTACATGAACAGCTCGGTAGCCGGGGTTAGTGTTCCCGAAAACCTGATGAGGAGGATGGAACAGGCAAGGCTCAAAGCAGGGGAGGACAAGGAAAAGGCGAAAAAGGCCCAGGAAGAAGAGGGGATCAGTATTGCCGTGGAGCTGATTGAGCAAGTTCGTGAAATTCCTGGTGTTAGGGGGGTGCACATCCAGGCAATAGAGTGGGAACATAAGGTTCCGGAGATTCTCAAAAGAGCAGGTCTTGTTCCCCGGCCTGTTATTCAAGGAGAAGGAGGATAGAATGTCATCAAAAGCCAAAATCATGGTTGTTGAGGATAACATCGATGAGACGAAGTTGATAAAAATGGCGCTCGAACCCGAGGGTTATGAGGTGGTCACTGCTCTGAATGGAAAAGAAGCGAAGGAGAAAATGGGTGCGGAAGAACCTGATTTTATAATACTGGATATCATGATGCCTGAAATGGACGGGTTTCACTTCTGCTCATGGCTTCGATCAAACCCCGGGTACAAAGGGATACCGGTTGTACTTCTTACCGGGGTTGGTAAGCATATCTACGATACAAAATATCCTCTGAGGGGAGTAATGGAAACAGACGCCGATGAGTATCTGGAAAAACCGGTAAAACCCGAAGTTCTCCTGGAG
>CAZPCG010000263.1:0-625 GCA_964584875.1 uncultured Spirochaetota bacterium | reverse complement strand
ATAAAAAAGCGTATATTTTCATCAATGGGCGATAATGAGAAAATCAATTGCTGGGATTATCTGCATTGCAACCATGGTCCGGAGTCCAGGAATCCCTGCCCCGTTGCATCCGATAAAACCAGCAATGGCGTAAATTATGGGAAGAATGCGGGCCGCATCTGCTGGACCGTGCCAAATACCCTCTGTTTTGGCAAACCTATGGGCCAGTTTGCTGAGAAGAGAGATATATGCTTTTCCTGCGATTTCTTCGAGCGTGTAAAGAGGGAGGAGGGAGGCTCCTTTCACCTCATTAAGCTAGCACAGGGGGTAAAAGCGACCCGGGAACTGCACGATACCATTTCGCAAATGGAAAACCTCTTCGCCATACATGAGAGGCTCCATTCGCAGTTCGATCTTAACCAGACCCTTGTCGAAATCACCACCAATGCACGCCTGATTACCGGAGCCCAGAGGAGCCTCGTTTTCCTGATGAAAGGGGATCCCCCCGCACTGTACGGCGAGTTTCAATTGAAAGAAAAGACACACCAGGTAGAGATTAATGTTGATGATAACAGTGCTGTGGGGTATGCCGCCGCACACAATCGGGTAGTGAACTTACGGGACCTGTACGAAAACCTTGGACCCG
>CAZPCG010000262.1:0-3957 GCA_964584875.1 uncultured Spirochaetota bacterium | reverse complement strand
TCACTGATTTTCCGAACTTCTCCCCGTTTGAGCTCGTTATGAGGGGAAAGGTGATTCCGTAGGCCTCTTCTCCTGTCAGCCGCCTTATAAGATCTATACCGGCAACGATGTTCCCCCACTGGTCCTGCCCGCCCATCTGCAGGTCGCAGTCATAGTCCCTATTGAGAACGTAGAAATCATAGGCCTGGAGCACCATGTAGTTGAACTCGATGAATGTGAGCCCCTTCTCAAGCCTCAGCTTTATCGATTCAGTGGCAAGCATCTTGTTCACAGAGAAGTGCCGCCCGATATCCCTTAAGAACTCGATGTAGTTGAGACCCACAAGCCAATCCGCATTGTTCAGCATGAGCGCGCTGTCGTCGTCGAAGGAAAGGTAGCGTGCAAGCTGCCTTTTCAGCCCCTCTGCATTCCTCCTTACATCCTCTATTTTCAAAAGCATCCTCGTTTCCGTTTTACCTGAAGGGTCCCCTACCAGACCTGTGCCACCTCCAACGAGAGCGATTGGGCGGTGCCCGTTTCTCTGGAGGTGTGCAAGCGCCATAATGGGAACGAGACTCCCCGCATGCAGAGAATCCGCCGTAGGATCGAACCCGATGTACGCCGTTACTCTCTTCCTGCCGAAGAGCCTTCGCAGCCCTTCTTCATCGGTTACCTGGAAGATAAACCCTCTCTCCTTCAGGATGTCAAACTGGTTCATTGCTTTTCCGTACAGGTAAACATTTAAGATTGTTAAAATTATATGTGACATGCAGCATATAGATACTCTCCAAACTTTTCACTGACAAGGTATCCTTTCCTCCATGGTCTCGTCAAACGCAAAATAACTATAAAACCTACTTTTAAGGTCTTCAATTAAAAAACTTGACAGAAATACAGTATTATGGGATAATTTTACTGTTTAAAAATTATTTTCACGTAGTAAAAATAAAAAGAATCCAATGCTCCCGGTTAACCGTAACAGCAACAGCGAGCGCTATCGCATCAGATCTGTTGAACGCGCCCTGACCTTACTGAGGACCTTTTTAGATAGCGACGCTGAACAAAGCGCAACGGAGCTCAGTCAAAGGACACGCCTCGATCTGAGTACAACATTTAGATTGCTCATAACCCTTCAAACAAAGGGTTTCGTTGAACATAACCCTGTAACGGGGAAATACCGCCTCGGCGTTACCTGTCTTGAGCTGGGAAGTAAGTTTCTTAAAAACAACGATATTCGGAAAATTGCTCTGAAGATCTTGGAAGAACTGCGAAACGAGTTTGGTGAAACCGTGCATCTCACTATTCTTGATGGTAACGAAGTTGTCTACCTTGAAAAACTGAATGGTCTCCATCCTATCGGATTTATGTCGTCCTATGTGGGTGGCCGGGCGCCTGCCTACTGTACCGGAGTTGGAAAAGCCCTTCTGGCTTTTCTTTCCGAAGAAGAGCTGTACCGGCGGCATGCAGGGGTTGAGCTTGTTCGTTATACTGCCAACACAATCACAGACCTTAGATTAATTAGTGCAGAACTTACCAAAGTAAGAGAACGGGGGTTTTCCTTCGACCATGAAGAACATGAAACCGGCGTAAAATGCGTTGCTGTCCCTATTTTCGACCATAAAGGAGTCGCTGCGGCGATGAGTATTTCCGGCCCAGTCGACCGAATGGATCGACATATCAATCAAAATCCAGGAGGATTAATCGAGAAGCTGAAAAAAGCGGCATGGGAAGTTTCAGCGCAGATTGGCGGCAGGCAGTCAGCTCAACAGCAGGATAAATAGCACCAGACGGGTTGAACCGTTCCTTTAAAACCAGATCTTTGAAATCGGTGTGAAAGGAAAACGATTATAAAAAAAGTGGGGGAAAAAATATACACCCAGTAGTTCCAATAGTTCCTACTTCGAATAAAATAGCGCTTGTTAAAAGCGTTATTATTACATTAAAGGAGGTGTTGCAATGAGAACCAAAACAGTAAGGTTGCTCGTTGTACTGGCTGTGATCGTACTCATCATGGGAACGGCTCTCTCCACTCTTGCGGTGGATGTGAGCGTTCCCAAAGGTTTCAAGTTCGGCCAGTACAAGATGAAACCCTGGGCCGGGAGGACGATCAACGTCGCAATGGTCGCTGAGCCCCGGGCCGACGCCATTGCGAATCTCGCACCCGAGTTCGAGAGGCTCACCGGGATCAAGGTGGTGTTTCACATCCTTGCTTACCCGACACTCCAGGAGAAGCAGATGGTTACCCTCACGCAGGCGACCGGAGCATACGACGTTGTTCACGTCGATTGTGTGTGGGTTGGCCAGTATGCAGGGGAGGGCTGGACAATCCCTGTGGAAGAGTTCATCCTCAGGACTGACCACAAAACCCTCGCTCTGGATGACTTCATCCCGGCGGTTGTTTCAGAGCAGGGGATGTGGGAGGACAGAATTCACGGGCTTCCCTTAATCCAGGCAGTATTCGGCTTTCACTACCGGACGGACATCTTCGATAAGTACAACGTGAAGGTACCCGAGACCTGGGAAGAGCTGAGGGACACCGCACGGATGCTCAACCTGAAAGAGCCGGGAGTCTACGGTATCACCTTCATGGGGAGGAGGGGCGTACAGCTCCAGTGCACCTACGACAACATGCTCTGGTCCTTCGGGGGAGAGTGGTACGATAAGAATTTCCGTCCAACCATCAACAGCAAGGAAGCGGTAGACGCTCTTGAGTACTTCAAATCCCTTATTCCTTATGCGCCCCCGGGAGTGCTGACCTACGACTGGGACGAAAATGCCAGGACCTTTGCCGAAGGGAAGGCTGCCATGACAATCCAGTGGCAGAACGCAGCTCCCACCTTCTACGACCCAACGAAGTCGAAGATCGTCGGAAAGCATGCATTCACCTTCATCCAGGGGAAGAGGCAGCCTGACGGGAGCATCAAGAGAACGCCGACCTTCGGAGGGTGGAGCGTGCAGATCCCCAAAGACTCCAGGAACAAGGAAGCGGCCTGGGAGTTCATCGTATGGGCTTCTTCTCCGGAGCTCGATCCGAGGCTCGCCTACAGCCAGCCAGGCTCACGCATGTCGGGGCTTGAAGATCCGAGGATGCAGGTGAAGTACATCGAGTATGCCGGGATGCTGGAATCCCTCCCTATTGCGAAGGGACGCCCGAGGATCCCACCCTATTCGGAATTAGCTGATGCTCTGGAGGTCGCACTCTCAGAGGCGATGACCGGTGCAAAGCCCTCAAAGAGGGCACTCGACGATGCAAACAGAAAGTTCGAGTTTATTATGAAAAAGTGGGAATACCTGAAGTAAACAAATCTTACCACGAGTCAGGAGCCGGGCCTTTTGCCCGGCTCCTCTTATGAAAAGGAGATGGGTCATTGAAAAAAAGGGCCTTTCTTACGATCAAAAGAAGGTATGCATGGGTCTTTTTTCTTGCTCCAGCGGTTGTTGTTCTTCTCAGCATTGTCATTTTTCCTCTCATTTTCTCTTTAAGCCTCAGCCTTCACGACTGGAACATCATACGTGCAAAGGGATGGGAGTGGGTAGGCTTGAAGAATTTCAAAGACATTCTATTCGAGGATCCGTATTTTCGAACCTCCATCAAGGTAACATTTCTCTACCTCTTGGGAACCGTGCCCGTTGAGTTTGCCCTTGGACTCGTGGTTTCGCTTTTACTTTACCAGATAACCCGAAAGATCATCGGGTTTCTAAGAACAACCCTGATCATACCTGCAATTATGACACCAATCATAGTGGGCCTTATATGGAGGCTCATGTATAACCCCGACCTGGGTATGCTGAACTATTTTCTCTCCCTGCTGGGTCTTAAGCCTATTAACTGGACCGGCATGCCAAAATCGGCTCTCCCATCGGTTATGATGACTGATATCTGGGAGTGGACGCCCTTCATGGCATTAATCATGCTTTCAGGGCTTCATGCTCTCCCGAGGGAGCCTTATGAAGCAGCTTATGTTGACGGTGCATCAT
>CAZPCG010000261.1:0-3957 GCA_964584875.1 uncultured Spirochaetota bacterium | reverse complement strand
CTCATGGCAGAGGGTCCGGAGCTCCTCATCATGACCTCGGCTAACCTCTCGGAGGAGCCACTATGCTACCGTGATGATGAAGCGATGGAGACCCTCAGGGGCATTGTCGATGCCTTTCTCACACATAACAGGGAGATCGCCCGCCCCTGCGACGATTCTGTCGTGAGCGTCGTGAATGAAAAGCCGCTCCCTCTACGGCGATCGCGGGGGTATGTGCCCAGAGCCCTTGATACAGGTGGTCTGAAATATCAGGTACTTGCTGCGGGTGCTGGTGAGAAGAATACCTTCTGCATTTTCAAGGATGGTAAAGCCTTCCCGAGCCACCACATCGGGGACCTGAACAACGAGAAGAGCGTTGAGGCCTACACAAGGGGCATTTCAGATTTTTTAAAGATGTTCAGGGTTGAGCCAGAGGCTGTGGCCTGTGACGCTCACCCAGACTATGTGAGCACACGCTATGCCCAGAAGCTTGCAGATGGGTGGGGAGTTCCCCTGATAAGGGTCCAGCACCACCATGCACACATTGCATCGGTTCTGGGTGAGCACGGTCTGTGTGAAGAGGTCATGGGTGTCGCATTCGATGGTACAGGATGGGGACCCGATTGGACTGTGTGGGGAGGAGAGTTCTTACTAGCAGATAGGGTCGGCTTCAGGAGGGCAGGGCACTTTGCCCCTGTTCCAATGCCCGGTGGAGAGAAGAGCATCCTTGAGATTGACAGAATGGGGCTTTCCTACCTTCTATCAGCCTACGGTTTAATTGAGGAGATTCCGCAATTTCCTTTCCTCGATAGCTTCGATCCTGGAAGGCTCAGCCTCCTCGTCCAGGCCACAGAAGCCGGGGTGAACACACCCCTTACCTCCTCATGTGGCCGCCTTTTCGATGCGGTTTCCTCCCTCCTGGGGCTTTGCAGGGTTCCATCGTACGACGCACAGGGTGCAGTATTGCTTGAAACCGCAGCCTGTAACCCCGACGATCTCGGAGAACCATACCCTTATTTTGTATCCGACAATATGTTCTTGCATTTCGAACCGATGATCAGGAGGATCGTTGAGGATATTCGAGGCGGGCGGATGGTGCGGCACATAGCAGGGAAGATCCATGCTACTGTGGTCGCATCGGGTGTTGAAATGTGCAAAAGGATAGGAATGGAGACAGGTATAAGGAAGGTTGCGCTGAGCGGGGGGTGCTTCCAGAACAGGATTCTTCTAAAGCATTTCATACGTGAACTTGAGAATGGAGGATTTTCTGTTCTGGTGCATTCACTGCTGCCGCCCAACGATGGCGGTGTATCCTTCGGACAGGGGATTGTTGCACTTTCCCTGCTGGAAAGGGGAACATGAGCAGGGGTCTTGCGATTCGGTACTCCATCACTACAGGTTCCCTGCAAAACTCGCTCCTTGAAAGGGGATAATTGGGATGTGTCTTGCGGTTGTCGGCCGATTAGTTACAATGGAGGGAAGCTCTGGGGTTGTTGACATGAGCGGAGTTAAGATCAACGTTGGGCTTCAGCTTGTTCCCGAAGTGAAAGTTGGGGACTGGGTGCTTCTGCACGCCGGTTTTGCAATTCAGGTGATCGACGAGGAGGAGGCAAGGGAGACATCTGCCCTACTTGCGGAGTTCTACAGCGCCAGTGAAAACCCATGAAAGTGCTTTAGGATTTAGGATTACAGGCTGCAAGCTTCGAGAGGCTATACTCGATAAAAAGTTTCCGGGATGAAAATATATGGTCGGGCTGTCAGATTACAGGAAGAAGGAGTTCGTGAAGGTGCTGGGGGACAGGCTCAGGGGTATTGCGCTCAAAGCCCCGGTGAAGATCATGGAGGTATGTGGCACACATACGATGGCCATTGCCCGCTATGGTTTGAGGGGGCTTTTACCACAGGGGGTTGAGCTGATCTCGGGACCGGGTTGCCCGGTATGCGTAACACCTTCGTCTGTAATCGATGCAGCTCAGAGGCTTGCCTCCATACGGGGGGTTGTGGTGGCAACCTTCGGAGACCTGATGAGGGTACCGGGGAGCGGCCATACCCTGGAGCAGAAGAAAGCGCAGGGGGCCGATGTGAGGGTGCTCTACTCCGCCTACGACGTTCTTGAAATGGCAGAGAAGGAAACTACTAAGAGCTTTGTTTTTGTAGGTGTTGGCTTTGAGACGACAACCCCCGGCATAGCACTCTCGGTGCTTGAAGCCGAGCGGCGCGGTATCAGGAACATATTCCTCCTACCGGCAAACCGTCTCGTAATCCCAGCCCTACATGCCCTCTGCCGCTCAGGAGAAACCAAAATAGACGGTTTTCTCTGCCCTGGCCACGTGAGCGTCGTAATCGGTTCCGATGCCTACCTTCCGGTTGCAGATGAGCACCATGTGCCCTGTGTTGTTGGCGGCTTTGAGCCGGTTGATATCCTCCTTGCGATCTATGAGATCATGCTCAGCATCTCAAAGGGAGAGGATGGAGTTAAAAACGCCTACGGCAGGGCTGTAACCAGGGAGGGGAACCGCAGGGCCGTTGAGACGATGCACCGTGTCTTTCGACCGGTGGATGCTGAGTGGAGGGGTCTCGGTGTAATACCCTCAAGCGGCCTTGTACTCAGGGAGGAGTTTTCCCGCTTCGATGCTGTTGGGTACTTCGGAATTGAGCTTGAACCCGTACCAGATCCCAGGGGTTGTAGGTGTGGGGATGTGTTGAAGGGGATAATCGTTCCACCTGACTGCAAGTTATTCGGCAATCGGTGCACTCCCTCAAACCCGGTTGGGCCCTGCATGGTCTCCTCGGAGGGCTCATGCGCCGCATATTATAAATACGGTGGAGGCATGGGATGAGGGGAGATGAGGTGACCCTTGCGCACGGGAGTGGCGGCAGATTGATGAGGGAGCTGATCGAAGGGCTTATTGTGCCCATCTTTGACAATCCCACCCTGCGCCGTCTTGAGGATGCTTCTACTTTAGAGCTGATCAATGGAGGCACAGGCTCAAGGGGTACATCTCAGGAGGGTCTTCGGCTTGTCATGACCACGGACAGCTACGTGGTAAAGCCACCATTTTTCCCGGGTGGTGATATCGGGAAGCTTGCCATCTGCGGGACTGTCAACGATCTTGCCACAGCTTGTGCGCGACCTTTGGCCCTTTCTGTGGGCTTGATCATTGAGGAGGGTTTTTCATTTGCAGATCTTGAGAGGGTTTTAACCTCCATGAAAAATACAGCCGATTCCATACCTGTTCCGCTCATCACCGGGGATACCAAGGTTGTCGAAAGAGGTAGGGGCGACGGCCTCTTCGTGAATACAACGGGGGTTGGCGCAGTTCCTGCCGGTGTTTCGCTTGACTCAAAAAGGGTAGAGCCAGGGGATGCAGTGCTGATCAACGGTCCTGTGGGGAATCATGAAGCTTCGATACTCTGCGCCAGGCATGAGTTTTCATTCAACGTAGATGTAAGGTCCGACTGTGCGCCCCTCCACAGGCTCATGCTTGAGCTTGTGGGGGCTGTACCTGAGCTGAAGTGGGCTCGTGACCCCACAAGGGGTGGTGTTGCATCGGTGCTCACGGAGCTTGTTGAGAGTGCGGGGGTGAGGGTTGTCGTCGATGAGGAAAGCCTTGTGGTTGAGGAGCCGGTGCTGGGTATGTGCGAGATCCTCGGACTTGACCCTCTCATGATGGCAAATGAAGGTAAGATGCTCATCGTTGCCCCGGGCGATAAGGCTGAAGCCTGCCTTGATGCGATGCGCTCCCTTCCGGAGGGGAGGGATGCCAGGGTGATAGGGGAGGTTCAGGAGGGGGAGCCGCGTCTTGTGATGCGCACTGCCTATGGAACAAACAGGATAATCACCATGCCTGCCGGCAGCCAGTTTCCCCGCATATGTTAGCCGTTTTTCTGATACAGAATTTATGTGCTATAATAATGCTAATTATTTAATAATTACTCAATATCCTGGGGTTTTACGTATCGCAAATGTTGTCATTG
>CAZPCG010000260.1:0-3971 GCA_964584875.1 uncultured Spirochaetota bacterium | reverse complement strand
AGTGAAAGGCAAGCACCAGGGCTTTTTCAACCGCAGCCTGGTTGAATAGCCGGCGTCTGGTGGTCAGTACTTGTTGTGGATTAGAGTCAACGACAGCATGCCAATCCGGCCGCTCGATATGGATAGGATGGAGCGCCGCATCGGAGATGCACAGCAGTTGCGCGCTCCCCGATGATACGGCCACTGCCATGTGGCCCGGCGTGTGCCCTGGCGCTGCGAGGACCCGGATACCAGGTATGACTTCCGTTTCATTATCAACGAGCTGTAATTGGCCTAGAATCGGTGGAAGGTTCTTGCGCGCTATTGTGACAAGGACTTCTCTGACATGTTCTTCGACCTTCAGTTCCATCATATCTGAACTCCAGAAATCCCACTCGTCTTTCCACATAATGAAGCGAGCATTGTGGAAAGCCGTCTTTCCCTCACCAGTGATATTCCCACCGATGTGGTCCGGATGACCGTGCGTGAGGAGAACAGTGTCAATTTCCCCGGGCATAATCCCCTCTGCCTGCAGGTTCTGAAGAAGCTTACCTGTTTTCGGGCCAAGACTACCAGCACCGGTATCCACAAGCACCAGATTCTTTCCAGTGTCGATCACCAGGCAGATGTACGGACTTACCCATTCCATCCATTGTTCCGGATGGAGGATGTGTTCTCGGAGCGCTTGCTCAAGGCTTTCTTTTGGCGTGTTGGAAAAAAGAAAAGAAGCAGGGGGAGGGAAGGCGGGAGGTGCGTAAGTGTGGGTGCCGTCGCTGATAGCCATGCATTTGAAAGCCCCTAGTTTAAAGCGATAGGTTTCAGTATTCATAGATGCCTTCCTCTTCTCAATCTGTATCATTTGATTGAGAACACTGTTTCGCCTGATGGTATCAATGTAACCCAAGCCGTATGTAAGATAAAAAGCAAATTTAAAGAAAAAATAAACCGATAAGGAAATGCATTGAAAGATAGAAAAGACTGGTTTGAGTGCCGGGACGCACAGCGCTTCTGAGCCGGTTTCACAATGTGAAACGAAGTGGCGCAGATTTCAATGGCTTCGGTTATTTAACCAGAGATTTGCAGCTTCATGCACTTTCTCTCTTTGAACAAGGCTAATCGCATCATTAGGACATGCTGTTCTGCATACGCCACATCCAAAGCATCTCGCAGGATCGATATAGACCCTTGAAAGCACAGATGAATAGAATTTAGAGCCGAACTGGCATTGCTTCATGCAGGACCTGCACCCTTTGCATTTCTCTGTATCTACCTGACAGATGTATTCAGCACGGAAAAACCTGGGTGCACCCATTTTTTCTATATATCCCTTATACTCCCGGCAGTCACGATCGCAGTTACAAAGAATTCCAACATAAGGCGCTACAAATGTCCAAATGGTGTGAAACAGTCCTTCATTATCGTACTCACGGAACAATTTTTTTGCCTCTTTTTTACTGAGTACCTCCAGGGATGATGCGGCATCAGGGAACTTCCCTAAAATGCTTTGTTTGTCTATTCCTAACCCGAAGCAGTACCGTTTATCCGTCTTTCCTGTGTTAACAAATCGGCATCCGCATGGAAAACGAGTAATAGAGTCTGCCAATTCAATCACCTGTTCGACGTCCTCGATTGGAAGCACCTGACCGAAGAGAACCTTTCTGCGTTCAGCAATCTCTTCCTCGCTTAACTGGACTTTTAATTCTGATGCATCTTTCAGCTGATCCTGCTGCGGAAGCACACCTGTAATAGCCGGCAGAACATCGACCCTGAAAAAGCGGAGCATTCTCTCAGCGCGTGTATTGACTTCTGCGTACTTTTTCTGAACATGCGATAGCTCCTGATGAAACAGTTCGTCTGAATAGTTCTTCATCTGAAGGTACCACTTCTTTCCTTCCCCATGTTCTGTGCAGTATTCACACATTTTGCTCCTCCTTATTCATTTTAATACAATTATATGATTGGGGTCGAATGATTTAAAACAGGACCTTTTAATTCAAAGCATGCAATATTTACTCCAGGATAGACAGTATGCACAGGAGTATGCCATATCTCTGTCAGCTTATCAACTCAAACAAAGCTGAGTAACTCAATGGGTACAGGTTTGCCAAAGCAGCCTGATTGGATTATCTACGGTAGGTTGAGCATGTACCTGTTCCAAAATAAGTCCTAAATCGCGCTCTTTTTGGTGCATATCCCGCTTGTTTGTAGTATATTCACAGTACAATTGGACTATTGGAGCGGCATTTATCCACTATTACGAGTTTGTCACCACAAGTTGCTCTGGATCCAGAAAACAAACCCAGAAAGGAGGCCGTCAATGTTATTCGTATCATTGTTGAGACCCAAGCAGGGAACTGCACGGGAGAGGGCTGAACGACGCGCCCAGTGGAAGCCCCCTGAAGGCGTGAAGCAAGTCGCCGAGTACTGGCTCCAATCCAGCAGCGTCAACGTCGTTTATGTATTCGAAGCCGACTCTGTAGAACAGATTATGCCGATTAGGATACACTGGATCGATTTCTATGATATCGAGACTTTTCCCGCCATAACCGGTGAAGAAGGCTTACAACTGGCCCAGAAGATGCTCTAGGAACAGCAGCAGTTTCTCAGTAGTTTGCTCTGCCAAGCTATGTTAATATTCGAATTTGACGAGTCGATCCTCTATCTCCTTGACATCATTCAGAACAAAGTTGCCGAAGAGTGATGTGCTTTGGTGAAGACTAGGCGCACTATGCTGCGCAAGGAGTGTTAGGACTAATGCAAAATCGACGAAGTGCAGGTTTTTAAGATGGGAAAAAATCGCCAAAAGGCACATTTCACTATAATTTCCTGAATCTGTAAACAATTTGAAAGATCATTGAGGGTTTGCATTGGCAAAAGAGAAGTTAGATAAAATGTATAAAAAACATTATCAGTCAGATGGCTAAGATTTAGGGAAAGCGCAAAATTATCCGAAATCAAGGGCTATTCTTTACTAAGGACAAAACACTCTTCGATAAGTTGCGGATTTTCCTTTATTTCTCTTTCACGCTTTTCTTTATAAGGAGGTTTAGAAACTTCAATAATTGTGATCCCCATTTCTCGAACTATCTTGTATACGAGTTTAGTGTAACCTTTGATATCTCCATCAATTGTTACCAATGCTTCCGGAGGATCACTTTCAATAATATATGTTACCTTACACTAGTGTCCGGTTATAATTCAAATAATAACAATTGGTTACAAGAATCATCCATTTGGTTTACAAAGCTAAAATCTGTAAGTACTTGTATAATAGGCACTTGCTCAAATGCAGTGACACTGAAAATCTGCAAAATAGTGTAGAAACTGTGCTGTAAATTAAGACGTTTCTTGATAATAGCAATCAGCACATAAACGCTGATAGCTATCCAAATCTGAGTCTTTACTGCATTTTCTGAGGTGCCATAAAACGACTTTATTCTCAGGTTTTGTTTGATCCATTTGAAAAACAATTCTATCTGCCAGCGACATTTGTAGAGTTGTGCAATGGTGAGTGCTGGGAGCATGAAATTGTTGGTGAGAAATGTTAGATACATATCATTCTGAGAATCGAAGTATCTGATACGCCGAAGCTTTTCTGGATAATCTTTATACGAGTTGATACCTGTCAGAACGATTGTCTGATCACATCTGAGACCAGTGGATTTGTCTATGGGATGTGAATAAAGTCTGCGAAATTGGAAATTGGTCTTTGCCCGAATGACAAAGAATGCTGAACATTGAGCCACATCATAGAGACGAAGAAAATCAATATAGGCTCGATCCATTATGTAAAATGAACCTGGCTCCGGTATAAGATAATCGAGAATATTGACATCGTGGAGTTTTCCGTCTGTAATTTCGATAAAAGAGGGGATATTTCCCCGTAAATCAAGGAGTGTGTGTAGTTTTATTGCTCCTTTTCGTTGGCGAAACCGTGCCCAGGGAAATAGAGAAAGACAGAGGTCTATGGTTGTAGAATCAAGGGCATACAC
>CAZPCG010000259.1:0-3974 GCA_964584875.1 uncultured Spirochaetota bacterium | reverse complement strand
CTGCGGGAGTACTGGCAACGGCCAACCTTGTCGGTTACCTGTTCCTTGCCCTCGTGGGAGGTGCACTCTCAGCACGGTACGGCACGCGCACGGTCATCTCCATCGGGATGCTTCTCGTCGGCTGCGGAATGGTTTTCACCGGACTTTCCAGTTCCTACGGATCGGCACTTTTATGGCGTGGGTTAACAGGCATCGGGAGCGGAGCGAGCAACGTACCCGTCATGGGCCTTCTCTCCTCGTGGTTCGGTCCCCATCTTCGCGGACTTGCAACCGGGATAGCGGTTTCTGGATCGAGTATTGCGCTAATAGCCACAGGGCCGATCGTACCGCGTATCCTTATGGCCTTTCCGGTTAATGGGTGGAGAATAACCTGGTATCTTTTCGGGGGATTTTCCCTCTTTTTAGCCTCACTCGGTGCAGTCCTTCTTCGAAACAGACCCGAAGAACGGAACCTTGGCAGGCTCGGCGAAAGGGAAAATGCTCGTTTTGAAAAAAACCCCGACCAGGAAAGGCTTCAGTGGCGGCTCGTGTATCTGAGTCCGAGGGTGTGGCATCTGGGTGCTTTGTACTCCGCCTTTGGATTTTCCTACATAATATATGCCACCTTTTTTTTCAGGTACCTGGTGGGCGAAGTCGGGTATTCGTCAATCCGGGCCGGCAACCTCTACATGGTAATGGGATGGTTCAGCATGGTGTGCGGCCTCATCTGGGGAACGCTCTCAGACCATATCGGCAGAAAAATGGCACTTGTGCTCGTATTTGAAATTCAGGCTATATCCTTCGGGATGTTCGCCCTCTGGCCCCGGCCGGCAGGCCTTTTCATATCAGCGGTACTCTTCGGGCTTACTGCATGGAGCATACCGGCAATAATGGCAGCCGCCTGCGGCGACGTCGTCGGGCACCGTCTTGCGCCTGCCGCCCTGGGCTTTATAACGCTCTTCATGGGAATCGGCCAGGCCACAGGCCCGAGCGTTGCCGGACTCATTGCAGACAAAACCGGCTCTTTCACATCCGCCTTTCTTCTGGCCGCTGCGGTAGCCTTTACCGGCGGCGCCGGCTCCTCCATGATCAAACCACCGGGCTCATCTCTATGACTGCCAGCCTTTGGTGTATCGAGTTTAGAATAAAAGGGGTAGGATGTAGCACATTAAGTTTTCTATAAACTGCGGATAATGATTTTTCCTGCTCAAGTAAACTGCATTAGTACACATTAGACGAATAAGCTCTGGTGTGGTTAGGGATATTTCTTAGCCTCCCGATCTTGGCTTGGCAAGGATCTCCCTGATCTGCAGGTCTTTGAACTTCCGTGCATAGGCTGGCTTGATAACTATTGCGGTATCAGCTCCTCTATCGGTACCTCCGATGGCGATCACCTCATGAGTCACAAACCCCTTTTTAGGCACAGTTTGTTTATAAATAGATCTCATTTGCTAATTTCAGAACTATTTTTTATAGGTTACGAAGGCGGTTGAGCCATTGGAGGGCCTTGTGGAGGTGCAATGGGAATTTGAACTATCTGCTCTATGAAGTTTCTCGCCCAGCTTGTTCCATGAGAGTTTTCGAAAAGCTTCACTATTTGAGTTCTATCAAACAATATTTCAATTAGACAATAGAGCCTCCATAACTCATCTCGTAATGGCGGTATTTCCTTTAAGTTTTTGATAATTAATCCCAGCTCTTTGCATCGCTGTATACCTATAGTACGTCCATGGGATAAATATTCTTTGTGCTCTCCAAGTTTTCCTGCAATAAACGCGGCTTTTTCTTTTTTATCAGGAAGACCCTTGAGCATGTATTTTTCAAGCCAATCCTGAGCTAAGGAGCGAGCTAATATCTTTGCATTTTCACAAGTCTCGAAAATATGTAAATCATATTTCTGGAGCATTGGTAAATAGGCACCAAGGGCTCCTGGGTCTTCCTTCACGATTTGACGTATCCTCTCAAAACCATCTAAGATATCCTGAACGGGTGCAGATGTTATCCCCTGAGGGGTTGTTATGATGATCTGTGGATCAATCGGCCCCAATGTAGACCGTTCATCCATCAAAATTTCATCTCCGCATAAAGCCAGCATAGTAGCAGCACTATAAGCAGCGTTTGGGATCAAGAATCGAATGTGAGAAAAATTCACGCGGAGCATATTGACAATTCTTTCTGTGGATTCAGCAGAACCCCCGGGGCTATGTAAGAAAATATCTATTTCTTTAGAATTAATACCTTCGATCAAATCAGAGAAACCGGTTACATCCGAATCATCAATTGTATTGGGGACGTTGAAACCACCTCTTCGAGTATTTGCCGCATATACCATAAGAGGACGTTTAGTAAGACTCTCTATTTTTTTGATGGACTCAATTCTTGCAATTTTATGCTGCTCTCCATCCTTGATATTATCAAGTAGACTTTGAAATGTTGACATTATATCTTCCTTCGGTTGTTGATGTGTATGTGGGGCCTCTCAATTGAACTTTCATGCCGATAGAAGCAAGCGCCCTATCATAAGCTTCTTGGGACATTTGAAATTTTTCCATAATCTCCGTAATCTGTGGATGCCTTTCCTTATATTCCTTTACAGCTTTCAGAATTTCTCTTTCCATAGTTTTCTCCTCGTTTCCTCTTAATGGTCAGTATAACTCAATTCTAGATAACTGATAAGCAAAATATTGTCTATCGAATGGGTTCACCCGAGGTCTACTGTGCCATAATAGGTACTGCTATAGATACAGTAATTAAAGCGTTTAATAATAAAATACATTGAGCTAAATTGCAAGAAATTGAATGAATCAGTTTTAACTTTCAACCGTAGGATATATGAACATCATAGAGACGTTTTGCCAGAATACTCATAAATCAGGGTTTTTGTTGTTCCTATAACCTATACTGCAGATTGGTCCAGGATATTTCTTAGCCTCCCGATCTTGGCTTGGCAAGGATCTCCCTGATCTGCAGGTCTTTGAACTTCCGTGCATAGGCTGGCTTGATAACTATTGCGGTATCAGCTCCTCTATCGGTACCTCCGATGGCGATCACCTCACGGGAGATGTCAAGCAACCCTGCATCCGCAGCCATAATGGCAACCTCCACGGCAACCTTCATGCCCTGGCAGAACCTGTAAAGGGTCTCCCGGACAACCCTGTTTGGAGCCGATTCCTCGAAGGCCTCGCTAACATCATCACCCAGGGAGTGAAGGCATGTAATGACCTTTATGCCCAGCTTCTCAAGCTCCTCACTTTCCTTGCGGGTCATCGTCCAGCCCTCCTCATCGAAGCTTGCACAGATGGAGACCGCTATGAGTTCTACTTCCATCCCCTGAAAAACCTCTGCTGCTCGCTTTGCGGTATATCCATGGGTTGAAGCGATGACAACCTGCTTGATTTCAAGCTCTTCCGCCCTCTTCCGGGCAGCATTCAGTGTGGCGTCAGTGTTGATCTTACCAGGAGCATCAAAATAGATAATCTTTCCTTCCATACCCTGCCTTCCTTATCGTTTTATCTTTTTTTGTTACTATTCAGCAATCTCCTCAAGGAGCTGGGAGCTTTTTTTGACCAGGAATCCGGCGATGTCCTTTTCTTTCTTTACTGCATCGATTTCGCCCCGGAACTTTTCCGACACACAGTGGTTGCAGTGAGTGACCTTGTACTCATGAAAGCGGTCATGCATGTAGGTGAGACAGATGTTTATCACCTTTATTCCGGCTAGGGCAGGGTTCATCTCCATTGCCCTGCTGAACCCTGTTACCCCGTAGCGGGTGTTGCAGAACACCTGTTCTCCCTCGACATGTCCGCCCTTTCCGTATACCACGTTAAACCACAGGCACCTGTGGTTGCGTCTGTAATTGCTCATAACCAGGTCAACCAGCTCAAGCCTGTTCCTGGATGCCTGGTCGAGGTTGACCCTCCAGTCCTGGAGTTCTCCCCTTACCTTTATTCTCAAAAACAGGTTCCCGATGAAGTTGTATACTATCGATGCGCTCG
>CAZPCG010000258.1:0-3976 GCA_964584875.1 uncultured Spirochaetota bacterium | reverse complement strand
TTGATACTCTATTCTGTTTTCTACATGCTGCTTTCATTACATCTGTTTTTCTTAGTCCCAGCCAAGGTAGAAATATAGAGTCCTTTTCTATCACGGTTGTTGTATCTAAAGATTGTATCGACCAGACCGTTATGTAATCTCCCGAAAGTCTGAGCATAAAGTTTACTTAACCAACGATAGTATTTTTCCATACTTTTCATGTTTTGCGGAAAAATAATCCTAATGAGCTTGTCAATAAGCTCATCTGCATCGTCATTAAAAAAGCATGTTAAATCGGGTGACGGACCACCTAGAATCTGCTGATATTCCTGGACAAACACATAAGCTCCGGGCAAAGATCGCAGAAAAGAAAATCGTTCTACATCTTCAGCCAGCGTTGTTTTGTATCCATACATGCATATAAACTCAACATTATCTTTGGGTGTAAAGCCTAACATATGGTACTTGCTTTGTACTTGATCCAAGTTTCGAGTATCATTAAGACTGAAATGGTAAACACGGCGAGTGCATTTAAGATTGGAGCAGTGAATACGCTTAAGTATTTGCGCCTTCTCTTTATCTAACAGGCGAATATCAAGCGTCTGGTTAAAGTTGACCTGCAGATTGCGTATTGCCATTTCTTCCAGAAAATCACCCGCCTTAGGGTGTGAAAGGATATTGTCATCTAGTAGTATGAGTTTATGGCGACCGCTTTCCAACAATGAATAAAGGTCGCTTACCTGACGTATTTTGCCTTCTTTAACGGGTACAATACAAAAAGGACAATTAAAAGGGCACCCGCGTGTTATAAAACCAATAGCTCGATCCTTAAGTTCGGGATAAAGACTATAATCAGCAGGCAGTTTCTCCATTTCACGAGGAAGTCGCCCTTTGATATCCACTCCAGAGCCACCAAGGATGAGCGATTCGCTATAGTATTGTCGCAACCTATTTATACGTTTGCGTGATGAGGAAGAGGAAAAAACACAACTGGCATAAACCACTTCAACACCTTTAATGAAGCTATCCCTTCTGGCAAGTATTACTCTACGTCCCTTTTCCTTGAAATACCGGCTGATTTTCATCAGTGCCAGATTGGGAAGACGGCTGTCTACATCAACAAGCAAAATCGCTTTGTTCGGAATCTGAGTCAGGGGTTTTGCTTTTGGTCTCTCAACAGGAGCAGGAAGGGGCAAGCATTTTCTTTGTACTTTATGTGGAAAGTTTGAATGTGATTTGTCAGAAAGAGTAAGTACAAATTGTATCTTTGGCAGCAGAAGATCCATAAGGGTGATCCATTGAGGAAAAATCATTTCAGTGCAAAAACGGTAAGGGCAATCCAACAAGAGTAAGCCAGGCATATTCAGGGGTGTTCCGCTTCTTGGGAAAGCATCTATCATATGGCGTGCAGCATCAAGAACAGGGAGAGCTGCTCGTTGCTGCCATGGGTACAATCGTGACCATTCCTGCCTGAAATCACATGTCTTATCCATCCATTGCCCAGTCTCTATATCAAGAAATTCTTTAAATAATTTTCTTAAAGTTTGCATGGTTTGTATCGCTGGGTAGCGTGAAACCAGAACTCCCTTATAGTGTAACCGGGTGAGGAAAGCTACTGGATCAGTAATGAGAGCATGCTTATTGAATAGTGAATGAAACCTGGTAACACGAAAAAATGGATTAGTAAAATTAAAATCATCTGTTTGGTCGTGGGAGTGTAGTTCAGAACCGTAAGCAAGTAAAAAGTAAGACGAATTTCCAGTGCCAATTCCAAGTGCACGAACCGAGAGGGCTGGTGGTAAAAAATGGCAATCTTTTGTGGTTAATCTTTTTACCTTTCCCTCATTATTTATTTGGATACCGCTGCCTAACAGTTGTGGTAAATTCGACTTCCTATCACTGGCATGGTGAGTTAGGATAATTTCAAGCTGGAGCGGGTTCGAGAAATTACGGCACAGTTGCTGCAGTTGAAAAGGCAGATGATACAAAAAAGGTGTGCCCCCGCATGCCAAAGCCATCAATTGCAGCAGCTCCCGGTTGGACTGGTGTGCAGAAAGCTGCGTCCATTTACGTATCTTTCCAGGATCCTTTGTGAAACAGAACTTGCCCGAACCATTTTTTCGAGCATTCTCAAAATATATACTCAGAAGATACATAGAGCACTCTAAAGTTTTATGGTTGATTATAACTGGGAAGGGGTAATGCGTCAAGTTTGTGTATAAATATTCCCATGGGGTGCGGGTTGATGAAAACATGATCGAATATCGAATGGTTGCAAACCCTACTCCATGTACATGACCAGGCGCTGGGTGAGCCGCATGAAATCCTCGGGTGAAAGGTTTTCTGCCCTGATGAGCTTATCGGAGAAAAGCTCGGCAATCACGCCCTTCAACTCCTCACTCGATAGGGTGAGCCCCAGCCGCCGGAGGTTGCCCGCAAGGCTCTTGCGTCTTGTTGCAAACCCTGCTTTCACGATGGTCTTGTACGCCTCTCTACGATTCAGAAATTCACCGCGCTTCCTTCCAATGTCCACAATCGAGCTTTCAACCTCAGGTGAGGGGAAGAAGTTCCCTGGCCCTAGCCGTCCCTCGACAATCCTTACCTCGGCCAGGAACTGCAGATATGCAGAAACAGAGGAGTACTCCCTCCTGCCGGGCCTGGCGCCGATCCGCATGGCAATCTCTCTCTGCACGGTGCCCGTGATTTTCTGCACGCTCTCGTATTCCTCAAGAATTTTTATGAGCGCCCTGATCCCGATGCTGTAGGGGAAGTTGCACACGGCCTTATCAGGCCTCGTACTCGAAGGAAGATCGGTGAAAGAGAGAGAGAGAAAATCGCCCTGAATGACCCTGACATTATCGACGTTGAACTCATCTATCCGCTCGTTGAGATAGCGTGCAAACCCCCTGTCGATCTCCACTGCCACCACCTGCCTTGCCCTGCTGCTCATGAGGAAGGTCAGGGTGCCCAGCCCCGGTCCGACTTCAAGAACCGTATCGCCCCTCCCTATCTGCGCAATGTCAAGCAAACTGAGGGCAACGGTTCTGTTTATAAGAAAGTTCTGGCCCAGAGCCTTTTTCATGGAGAGGTTGCGATCGCGCATTACAGAGGCAATGAAGGAGGGTGAAAAAACATCCACAACATAGTTTTTGAGTTTATTGCACAATTGAAAAATCCTTAAGTTCGAGCCTCTAAGGTTTCATCCTTTTTAAGGCTTCAGCCATGATGGGGCTTTTGCCTCACCGGCGATCCATTCGGTGGAGCAGCTTCACAAGCTCATCCTTGTCGACGAGCTCTATAGGACGGGTCTGAGCGAATTCAATGGCGGACTGGGAGAACTTCGATGCAGTGATGCATATGCCCTGCATCACATTCATCCTCCTCATCTGATCGTAGATTTCTCGAATATCTTCGGTGCCGACAGGGTCAGTTCCCCGGAATATGCGAATAACTCTGAGTGATGAGGTTTCCTCCCGACCCCTGCCCCTCGATTCAAAGGCCACTATCTCTGCAATTTCCTGGTTCTTCAGGGTGATTTCCTGGACCTCGAAGCCGAGCATGCGAACTATTCTCTCACAATGCTGACCAAACTTCTCCTGGGGTATGATGAGGAAATCCTTCAGCCTGTCATCTGTTCTGAGGTCGGCGTACAGGGCAAGCCTGGAGGCAACATCCCTGTACCTGGGATTTCGGGCGTTTATCCACTCCCATTGCACGATGGCCTCCCCGATATCCTTTACGGTTTCATAGCATCTGGCAAGAAGGTAGCGGACAGCCAGCATTACTGATAGATCGTCTTCGCCCAGGTTCAAAGCCTTTTTTAGCTCCTGTATGGCTTGAAGGTAATCCCTACGCAATGCAAAGATGTCCGCACGCTCCAGAAGAGCTCTCTGCCTGAATTCATGGTCGTGGAGGGATTTTTCAAGATATGTCAGGGCTATGGCAATGTCTCCTGACACCTTTGCAATCATGCCGAGATAGTAGTTGGGAGCGCTCT
>CAZPCG010000257.1:0-3996 GCA_964584875.1 uncultured Spirochaetota bacterium | reverse complement strand
CTCGGAATTGCTCTTGTCGGGGGGCACACGGAGATCACCCATGGGCTTCAAAATCCCATACTCTCGGGCACCATGCTGGGCGAGGTACCGAAGGACGGGCTCATTCACAACGGGAACATCAGAGAGGGTGACCTCCTGTATCTCACCAAGGGGGTTGCCATAGAAGCTACCTCGATCATCGCGAGGGAGAGAAGGCAGGAGGTTGTCCAGCGGTTCGGCGAAGACTTCTATAAGAGGTGCATCTCCTTCCTGGAAGACCCCGGTATCAGCGTGCTCAGGGACGCGAGGCTTGCAACGGGCGCATTGAGGGTTGCAGGGATGCATGATCCCACGGAGGGCGGCGTTCTTGCAGGGGCCTATGAAATGGCAAGGGGCTCCGGAATCGGGCTTGTCATACATCTTGAAAGAATACCCGTATACCCTGAAACGAGGATGTTGTGCGAGCACTTCAAACTCTCACCCTACAGCTCGGTTGCATCCGGCTCCCTCCTCGTTGCGGTTCGCAGGGAAGAGGGGGGAAGGATCGAGCAGGTTTTTCGCGACGAAAGCTGCAAGGGGCGGGCTTTGAACCTGATAGGGGAGTTCACCTCGAAGGGAGAGCCTGTGTACGTTGTAGAGGAGGGTAAAAAGAGGGAGATTCACCCAACCGGGAGGGACGAGATTACTAAGCTGTTTTAGCGGGGAGGTTCTGAGTTATGAAGCAGTTGATGCGGTCAATCTCAATGGTGCGTTTTGCCCTTTGAAGGGTTTCTTTATCGGTGAATATGCCGTAGACGGAGAGCCCTGAGCCTGCCAGATGGGCGGCCACTGCCCCGCACTCCAGCATCCTTTCCCGTATGAACTTCGTTATGGGGTAGTGGCGCTGGACCGGTAGCTCGAAGTCATTGTGGAGGTTTTCCGCAATCGCATCGATATTACCCCTTTCAATGCTATTGATCAGGCTTTCATATTTCTGCAACTGCTTCCCAATCTCCCGCTCATTGAGTATCGAGTATGCCCAGGCTGTGGAGGGCTTTTGCGCAGAAGGAGTTGAGATGAGAATGTCGAGGGGCGGCAGGCGGTAGGGTAGCTGCTCAACCTGGTCTCCTGTTGGGCCGACCGTGCACAGACCACCGAAGATGCAGTAACAGGCATCCATGCCGAGGTTTTTTGCAAGCCCGACCAGCTCTTCCCGGCTTATATCAAGCCCGAAGAGCTGCACAAGGCCGTTGAGAACGGCCGCCGCATCGCTTGAGCCTCCACCAAGCCCCGCTTTGAGTGGAATCCTCTTCTCTATATCGATAAAGACACCCTTCTGCAAGTTGTAGCGTGAGATGAGTAGTTTTGCGGCACGGTATGCAAGGTTTCTCTCCCCATCTACAGCAGAATCACTGATGTAGACAAGACCGTCGTTCGATGGGGCAAGACGGATCGTATCGTGGAGATAGAGCTGGGTGTTGATGAAGCGGATATGGAAGTACCCGTTGTGCTCGCGATGGGGCAGCACATTGAGGCTCAGGTTCAACTTAGCAAAGGCTTTGAAAATTGTATAGTCCATTGTTTTATTTATTAATAAATTATTGTGGAATAGTACAGGCATATATGTTATTCTAGGTTTTCAGTATAAATACTTCCAAATAAATACTTCGAAGGACAGGTTCATGAACATCGCAATAATTTGTGCGGGCGGGAACGGTGAAAGGATGCACACGAAGGAGAACAAGATATTCCTCATGCTGAACGGTAAGCCTCTCATATACTACACCCTCAAAACCTTTTCCGACTATGACAGGATCGATTCTGTGATCATTACGGCTCGAAGAGAGGACTTTGCCAGGCTTAAAAAGATCATCGCGCGTGGCAAAATCACCAAAGTGATGTCCATCGAGGAAGCCTATGAAACGAGACAGGAATCTACCTACAATGTGCTGGAAAAATTGAAACGAATGAACATTCCCCGCGATTCCTATGTAATCATCCACAATGCGGTGAATCCCTTTGTAAAACATTCGGAGCTCGACGAGTGCATGAATGCTGCATTCGAGCACGGCGCAAGCCTTCTTGGCTTCGAGGCGACAGATACGGTAAAAGTCATAGATGAGGATCGCTTCATCCATCAAACCCCGAGCAGGAGCCGGGTCTGGATTGCGCAGACTCCGCAGATCATCCGATTCGACATAGCCCTGGAGGCCTTCGAAATGGCCTTTGCAGAGAACTTCATTGCCACAGACGACACGACCCTCGTGGAGGCGATTCATGAGAGGGTGAAGTTCGTCGAGTGCTCCAGGGAGAACTTCAAGATAACCTACCCCTACGACATGGCCCTCGCAAAGAGCATCCACTCCCAGCGGATGAAGGAGAACCACGTTTGGTACGCGTAGGCTTTGGGACCGACAGCCACACCTTTGACAGAACGGGATCTAAACCACTTGTGCTCGGAGGAGTGAGAATCGGTGATTCAGGGGGCCTTGAGGCAAACTCCGATGGGGATGTCATCCTCCATGCCCTCTTCAATGCCCTGAGTCAGGCCTGCGGTGGTGAATCGCTCGGCTGCTACGCAGACCCGATGTGCCGTGGGGGCATCACGGACAGCCGCGAGTACCTGAAAATCCCGCTCGAGATGGTTGCTGACATGGGGTACCGGATTCACAACATAGGTATCATGGTGGAGGCGAAGCTTCCACGCCTTTCTATGGATGATATCGGCAGGATGAAGCGCTCCGTTGCCCGGCTCACAGGTGTTACGGAGAAGGATGTAGGAATCACCCTTACTTCGGGTGAGGGGCTGACCGCCTTTGGCAGGGGAGAGGGGATGCTTGCCCAGGCTGTGGTGAGCCTGGTGGTAAAACAGGGTCCCTGAGTTCCGATGCAGGTTTTTACTGTTGACATTGCTGTCCAAACCCTACTCTATATAGAAACCCAATTTTAAAGATGTGGTTCTTTCAAATAATGAGTGACTGATACGATTTTATACTGAAAAATAGGTTTATCCGGCTAATGCGTACCTAATGCGATTTTATATCGAGTAAAGATGATACAGGCTGTCATTGCGAGTAAGGAGCCGAAGGCGACTGACGAAGCAATCCTGTTCCAGTTGAGGAAATACACAATGTCCCTGCTGAAATCAATTGAGATCGGAGGTCTGCGTATTAAAAACAACGTATTTCTGGCCCCCCTTGCCGGCATCAGCGACAGCGCCTACCGGTGCCTCGGCCGGCGGTTCGGCGCAGGGCTCACTTTCACGGGGATGGTAAGCTCCCATGGCCTCGTATTAAAAAACAGAAACAGCCTTAAGCTGTTAAAGGTTACCGTTGAGGAGAAGCCTGCAGGTGTGCAGCTTTTCGGGTCGGACGCGCTTATCATGAGCAGGGCCGTTTCAATTTGCAACGAGTACCCCTTCGACCTCCTCGATATCAACGGGGGCTGCTCCGTGCGGAAGGTGCTGAAATCTGGGGCGGGGGCGGGCATTCTTGAAGATCCCGAGCGCTTCTACAAAATTGTGAAGGCAAGCGTGGAAGCCTCACACCGCCCCGTGAGCGTGAAGCTGCGGCTCGGCCTTGCCAAAGACCGTATAAACATACTGGAGAACGCTGCGGCCGCCCAGGAGGCGGGGGCATCCCTTATCACCCTGCATCCCAGAACCGCAGCAGACGGCTACGGCGGGAGGGCGCTCTGGGAGTACATCGCCCTGGTAAAACAGGACGTTGACGTACCGGTGTGCGGGAACGGCGGCATCAGGACGCCTGCCGATGCGGTGAGGATGGTGCGTGAGACTGGTTGCGATGCCGTGATGGTCGGGAGAGGGGCAGTGGGCAACCCCTGGCTTATCAGGGGCATCATTGAGGCTTTTAGGGCCTACCCCGATGAGGTGGGGCCACCTGTACCCTCGATGGATGAGAAGCTCCGTTGCGCCCTGGAGCACCTGGATATGATGGTCGCCTTCAAGGGGGAAGGTCAGGCGGTGAAAGATGCCAAGAGGCACCTGCACCGCTACCTGAAGGGGATTCCTGATGCTGC